>CAJUAR010000003.1 GCA_910584495.1 uncultured Muribaculaceae bacterium | reverse complement strand
AAAAGTAGGTAACCGCCCCCTCTGCCCCGACATCGAAAGATGCCGGGGCTTTTTTGGGTATGTGCGCCTGCCGCAAGTCCGATGTTTGTCCGCAACGAAAAATTTTGAACGCCAACTTTTATATATAAAGCACGCCCCGGGCAAGTGTCCGGGGCGTGTGGTTTTTGTGTACGGGTTGATTAGTCGATGTTGCTGTTGAGTTCGTGCCACTTGTCGATAGGAGGAAGAACGCCCATAGCAATCACCTCGTCGCGAAGTTCGCAGAGGTGATGGTAGGACTGGTCGAGTTCCTTCTTCTCAACAGGTGTTCCGTCGACAAGGTGGTATGTTACACCGTTGTGGTTGATGTTTGTCTCCATAGCCATCATAATGTGGTTGTATTCACCGGAGTGAACGTAGGTGCCCACAGGCCAGCGGAACGGTTTGCCACCCATTGCGGCGGCAATCATTTCGATTGAAAGATATGCCGGGCTCTGGAACGACGAACGGCCGCGGAGGTCTATGATGTGCTTGCCGCCTTGTATTACACGCTGCTGCATGGCTTCCCATTCCTTTTCGGGGAGAGCGTCGGTGCCGATGAGGTCGGTAAGTTTCTGTCCGGCAACGGTTGTTGTCGAAGCGAAAACTGCCATCTGTTCGCCGTGACCGCCATATGTGCGTGCGTTCTTGATTTCGTCGGCGGGGATTTTAAACCACTTTGCAAGTTCGCTCTGCAGACGAGTGCTGTCGAGTGCGGCAAGTGTAGCTACCTGGCTTGGTTTGAGGCCCGAGTAGAGAAGGGTGATAAGGCCGGTGATGTCGGCAGGGTTGAAGATAACAACCACAAATTTCACTTCGGGGCAGTAGGCGCGGACGTTTTTGCCGAATTCTTCGGCAATTGCGGCATTGCCTTTGAGGAGGTCTTCGCGTGTCATGCCGGCCTTACGTGCGGCACCTCCCGAAGAAACTACATAAGCGGCACCGGTTAGAGCTTCTTTCACATCGCTGGTGAAAGTGAGGTTGACACCTTCAAATGCGCAGTGGCGGAGTTCTTCGGCAACGCCTTCGAGTGCGGGAGCGTAAGGGTCGTAGAGACAGATGTTGGGTGTGAGGTGCATCATCATGGCAGTCTGGGCCATGTTGGAACCAATCATGCCGGCTGCGCCGACAATGACAAGTTTTTCATTCGTTAAGAATTCCATTGTTTTATGCTGTTAGGTTATGGTATTTAGATAAACGTTTCAGAGAGACAATAGTTGTGTGTGTTGCCATCTGCGGCACAAATATAATAAAAACATTGCACTTTGAGTAAAAGTCGGCCAAACTTGTTGCAAAAGAAATTTCGGGGTGCCTAAAAGTGGCGTATGTCGGCTATTTTGTGTAATTTTGCGGTCTAAAGCACCTTCATCACTCATGATCGAAAGAATTGTTATTATCGACAACGTCGATCCGCAGTCGTTCTACGGCGTGAACAACGCCAACATGCAGCTCATCAAAAACCTCTATCCCAAGTTGCGCATCTCGGCTCGCGGCTCGGTGATTCGTGTGATTGGTGAAGAGCACGACACAGCCGACTTCGAAGCAAAAATAAAGCAGCTCAGCGGCTACACCGAGCAATATAACACACTGCCCGAGGAGGTGATTATCGACATTGTCAAAGGCGATGCTCCCCGCGAGAAATCCACGGATGGAGCCATTATCTACGGCATGAACGGCAAGCCTATTTCGGCACGCACGCCCAACCAACAGCTTCTTGTCGACACCTTTGCTGCCAACGACCTTACTTTTGCCCTCGGCCCCGCCGGTACGGGCAAGACATATATTGCGATAGCCCTTGCAGTGCGTGCCCTCAAAAACCGTCAGGCACGCAAAATAATCCTCTCGCGCCCCGCAGTCGAAGCCGGAGAAAAGCTCGGTTTCCTTCCCGGCGACATGAAGGATAAAATCGACCCCTATCTCCAGCCCCTCTACGATGCGCTGGAGGACATGATTCCATCGGTCAAGCTTAAGGAGTATATGGAAACGAAGGTCATTCAGATTGCACCCTTGGCCTTTATGCGCGGACGCACACTCAACGATGCCATCATTGTGCTCGACGAGGCCCAGAACACCACCGTTCACCAAATCAAGATGTTCCTCACCCGACTGGGCATGAACGCCAAGATGATAGTGACCGGCGATGCCACACAGATCGACCTGCCTCTGCGCTCCCAGTCGGGCCTGGTCGAGGCTCTGAAAATTCTCGAAGGAGTGCCCGGCATAGGGCGTGTGGAATTTGGCAAGAAGGACATTGTTCGCCATTCGCTGGTGCAGCGTATTGTCGAAGCCTACGAACGCCACGATGCCGAAGAAGCAGCCCGCCACAAAGCCGAGGCTGAGCAGAAAGCCCGCGAAACCCAACCTGAAACCAACATACAACCAACCGGTGCCGACAGCAGCAAGCCTGCCTCCGGCGCATAAACAAATACTATATAGCTATGCCCCTGACAACTACGGATTTCCATTTTCCAAATCAGAGCGCTCCGGTCTATCACGGCAAGGTGCGCGATGTCTACTCAATTGGCTCCGACATCCTTGTGATGGTGGCCACCGACCGCATTTCGGCCTTCGATGTTGTGCTCCCCAAGGGCATACCTCACAAAGGCCAGGTGCTCAACCAGATAGCGAACTACTTCCTCGATGCAACCTCTGCGGAGATTCCTAACTGGAAACTTGCCGAAGTCGACCCGCAGGTCACTGCCGGCGTGCGTGCCGAAGGGTTCCGTGTGGAGATGATTATTCGAGGCTACATCGCCGGCAGCGCTTGGCGCGAATATGCAGCCGGAGCTCGCGAAATATGCGGTGTGAAGCTCCCCGAAGGCCTGCATGAAAACGAAAAATTGCCCGAACCCATCATCACGCCCACCACAAAAGCCGATGAAGGCCACGACCAGAACATCTCCGAGGAAGAAATCATTGCACAAGGCATTGTTTCGGCCGAGGACTATGCTGTGATGAAGGACTACACTCGTCGTCTCTTTGCCATAGGCTCGAAAATGGCTGCCGACAAGGGACTGATTCTTGTCGATACAAAATATGAATTCGGCAAGCATAACGGAAAAGTGATTCTCATCGACGAAGTGCACACCCCCGATTCGTCGCGCTACTTCTATGCCGACACCTATGCCGAGCTCTTTGCCGCCGGCAAGCCACAGCGCCAGCTCTCGAAGGAATTTGTGCGCCAATGGCTGATGGACAACGGATTCATGGGACTTCCCGGACAGAAAGTGCCCGAAATGACACCCGAAGTGTGCCGCGCAATCTCCGAACGCTATATCGAGCTCTACGAGCATCTTACCGGCAGCAAGTTTGTGCCCGCTGCCGAAGAAGGTGCCGACAAACGTATCGAAACCGGCGTGCTCGACTTTCTTGCAAACGTCAATCTCGGTTGAACATAGCCTATGCCCGAGGTTGAACGTGTGAATCCCTACGGCGACGGACGCCGTAAAGCCGAGCAGGTGCAGGCCATGTTCGATGCCATTGCGCCGGCCTACGACTTTATGAACCGCGCCATGACCTTGGGGCTGGACCGTCTGTGGCTGCGACGTCTTCTCAACGTCGTGGCCGCTGCCAAACCGGCGCATGTGGTGGATCTTGCAACAGGCACCGGCGATGTGGCTTTCGCCATGGCACGGCGCATGCACGACTGCCGCATTACAGGCATAGACCTTTCGCCAGGCATGCTTGCCAAAGCGCAGGCGCGCCTCGATGCGACAACTCCAAAGCCCTCCATCATTTTCAGACAAGGCGATTCGCTGGCTACGGGACTGCCCGACATGAGCACCGATGCCGTGACTGTGGCCTACGGCGTGCGCAATTTCGCCGACATTGCCGCCGGCTACCGCGAGATGTTGCGCATCCTGCGCCCCGGCGGACTGCTTGCCGTCCTCGAGCTTTCTCGGCCCGTCAACGTTGTCATCAAGCCCTTTTATGCCCTCTATACACGTGCTGTCATTCCGGCGGTGGGACGTATAGTTTCGGGCGACAGCCGTGCCTACACCTATCTTCCCGAAAGCATCGCCGCCGCGCCGCAGGGAGCGGAAATGCTCGGCATAATGAAGGACGCGGGCTTTGAATGTGCCACATTCAAAATCCTAATGCCCGGTGTGTGCACACTCTACACCGCTTACCGACCACTATAACGAAAGATAAAAAATGAAAAACGTCATACTGTCTGTTATCGCACTGTTTGCGGCAGTGACTTCCACGGCCGCACCCGACAAACCGTCAGCCTCGGCTACAGAAGGTGCCGAGACCGCCGATTCGCTGCTGCGTGTGCGCGAGGTGTGGGAAATCGACCAGTGGCTCGACACCACCTATGTCGACACTCGCGCCGAAGGTATTGCGCCTATCAATCTGCCGCGTATTTTCTTCATGCCGGCTGTCTACAACACCTATATTGCTCCCGACACCACATATTTCCTCGATCCGGACTATTCCGGTGTCGAAGGCATGGAGTGGATTGAGACCGAGATGGCCAACGACCGCCGCATAAAAGCAATACAGTATGACCTTTTCTATAATCATCCCGAAATTGTTCGCTACAATGTGGCCCTGTTGCCCGAGGCTCCTAAACGCTTCCATGCTGTAATCGACCCCACCGAGCACAAAATTGAGATAGGCCAGCTCAAAGTCAATGCCGATGCCTCCGAAACCCTCTCCGAACAGCTGGTGGAACGCCGCCACTGGATTCGCGCTTTCTCGGCATCTCTGCAGTTCTCGCAAGCCTACATTTCGCCTAACTGGTATCAGGGCGGCAACAATAACCTGAACATGCTCGCACAGCTTTTCTACAATGTGAAGCTCAACACCAAGTACCATCCTAACCTTCTCTTCGAAACCACGGCGCAGTACAAGCTGGGCATGAATAATGCTCCCGACGACAGCATACATGGCTATAACATTTCCGACGACCTTTTGCAGGTCAACACAACATTCGGTATCAGGGCCCTCAAACATTGGTACTATTCGTTCACAGGCCAATTCAAGACACAGCTCTTCAACTCCTACGCCGCCAACTCGCGAGAGCTCCGCTCGGCATTTATGTCGCCCGGCGAGCTTACGGCCGGTATCGGTATGACCTACAACTGGGCCAACGCCAAGAAAAGCTTCACCATCGACGCTTCGCTGGCCCCCCTCTCCTACTCGCTCAAAACATGCATCAACACCGAAATCAATCCTCAGAAATATAACATCAAAGAGGGGCGCAAGACCCTCCACAGTTTCGGTTCGAGTGCCGAGGTGAGGGCCTTTGTCCGCCTGGCATGGAACATTACCTGGAGCTCGCGTCTGTTTGCCTTCACCGACTACGACACCGCCCAAGCCGACTGGGAGAACCGTTTTAACTTTGAAATCAACCGTTTCCTTGCCACGCAAATCAACGTTCATGCTCGCTACGACAGCTCGACTTCTCGCGACGGCGACTGGCACAAGCTGCAGCTCAAAGAGGTGATTTCGGTGGGCCTGTCCTATAAATTCTCGACAATATGACATGCAGGCTGCGTTACGTTGTGCTTTGGACATTGATGGCTTTGTCCTTGGCATGCCATGCGCAGCCCTTGATTGTATATGCCGATACCGCTGGCACAGCCATGCTCGAGGGTGTTTACCGCATGACCGACAGCGGGGCCGTTTTTTCCATTGCGCCCATGCCGGCCATCAACGAGGAATATGCCCTCACACTCCTATGGTCGCCCGACCTGTCGGTGCCCTCGGGCACACCCTTCGGCACCATGCGTCCTGCCGGACAGCCTTTTGTGTTTGATGCTACAATGGGCATTGACCACCGCGGAGGTCGCAACATTGCCGGCACAAAGAAATTCCGTTTCCGCCTTGAATTTTCGACCGACGGCCGACGTATTTCCTTCAAGCCCTACAAACGGTCGTGGCGAGTGAACCTTATGCGCATCATGCCCTATCTCTTCCGCACATCCATCAGTAAAACCGACACGCGTCCCGACGATATCGACGGAGCTGTGCGCATCGATGCCTCGCCTGTCACTTTTATCACCGAATTATGAAACGAATCCTCATCCTCGCTGCCGCCGCTATGTTGCTGCTGCCACTCTCGGCCCAGCGCACAAGTCGCAAAGGCCTCAAAACGGCCGCCGAAGCCCCGCAAGCAACATCGGCAGCAACGGCCGACATCGACACTATTGTAGCCCCCACGCCACACACCGTGGACATCAACGGCTACGACAAACCGCTTCGGAGCCGCCGCGAATCGTTCTTTGCCACCAACAATGCCAAGCAGACAGTCTGCGGCATTGCAATCACCATCAACTATTATGACTCCGACCGACGCCAGCTTCACCAGGCAAAGCGAAACATTGTCTCCGACATCCCTGCCGGCGAGACGCGTCAGCTCAGCTTCCCCTCGTGGGACAGCCAGCAGTCGTTCTATTATGTCCGCTCCGCTGTTCCCCGCCGCGCCGAGCAAGCCACGCCCTACGACGTAGCCATAGCTATTGACACCCTTTTCGTCAAATAGAAATAAAAAGAGAAGGAGACCTGTCTATATCAATTTCGACAAGTCTCCTTTCAATACAAATTCTTTACCTTTGAATTTTATTACTTATTGGGTGTATCCCATTTATGTGTTTCATTACACTGTATAGTCATAACCTCTGTTCCGGCTTGCATCCGGAAGTCACCCTTTTCAAGTGTCCATTTGCCATCTGAATCTACAAAAGCCAAGTCGGCGGCTTTGATGGGCAGGGAAACAGATTTAGTTTCACCAGGCTGCAATTCAACTTTTTTGAAAGCGCGCAATCTGCGATTGTCGGGAGTGAGCGAAGCAACCATATCTCTACTGAATAGCATTACGACCTCCTTGCCGGCTTTTGCGCCTGTATTGGTGACATCAATGGTAAATACCAAATCGTTGTCGGCATCGAATTCGTTCTGTGAACATTTGAAATTGCCATACTTGAATGTTGTGTAGCTCAATCCATAACCGAAAGGCCATTGAACGGACACGACAGCGTCATAGTCGTATGCCCCTTCCATTTTATCCATTTCCTCACTCACCCTATAATCATAAGTAGTCAATTCGGCTTGATTCTTCGGATAGGTATAGGGCATTTTGGCACTTGGATTAGTATCCCCTGCCAATATATTTGCGAGGGCATCTCCTCCAAAATTGCCGGGAAGAAGCACATTGATAATGCCGTCAGCAAGGGGCTCTATATCATTAATGATTCGTGGACGACCGCCATTTATTACAAGGACAACGGGCTTGCCTGTAGCGGCGAGTGCTTTAACCAGATTACGTTGATTCTCAGACAGTACGAGGTCCGAGAGATTTCCGGGGGTCTCACAATAAGAATTTTCGCCTATGCATGCCAAGATAACATCGGCATCACCGGCAGCAGCTACGGCTTTATCAATCTCAGGAACGTTCTCTTCATAATATGCACCTTCGGGAAGATAGGTCACACCCTGTTCAAGGACAATATTCTCATTACCGAACTTATTACAAACGGCTTCATATATAGTATTGTACTTCGAAGCAAAACGATCGGTGAGATGACCTTGCCAGGAATAACTCCATCCACCGTTAAGACAACGCATGGAATTGGCATTCGGGCCCGTGACCAGTATCTTCACCCCTTTTTCCAACGGGAGAATATCATTGTGGTTTTTAAGCAGGATTATTGACTCCTCAGCTGATTTCAGGGCAATATTCTCATGTTTTGCCGATGCAAATTCAGGATAATCTTTATGGAATGTATTTGGAGTTTCAAAAAGCCCGAGGCGATATTTCAAGCGGAGAATGCGACGGGTTGCATCGTCGATGCGTTCCATTGACACCCGACCTTCACTGACAAGCTCTTTCAACAGAGTGCAGAAATTCAAGTCATACGGTTCCATTGACATATCTATACCGGCATTGATGGCTATTTCAATGGCTTCCTTCTTGTCGGCTGCAATATATTCACGTGTATAAAGGTTGTTTATATCCGCCCAGTCTGTCACTATCATGCCATCCCAGTTCAAATCTTCTTTCAACCACTTTGTCAGAAGCTCATTATTGGCATGAACCGGTCGGCCGTTAATTGAACCGCTGTTGACCATCACCGTCAATGCGCCAGCTTCGATGCAGGCACGGTAAGGCTCAAAGAATTTTTCACGCAAATCAGAGGGCGATATATATGCGGGCGTCCGGTCCTTACCTGTCCGGGGTGCGCCATATCCGAGATAATGCTTTACCGATGTGGCAACTTTATGAGGTCCCACCTGGTTGGGATTATCTCCCTGGAATCCTATTATTTGATTAGCGCCCATAATGGCATTGACCAGAGGGTCTTCTCCGAAATTTTCCCATACACGGCTCCAGCGGGGATCTCTTGTAAGGTCAACAGTCGGCGAATATGTCCACGGACAATTCGCAGCTCTGGTTTCATAGGCGGTAATTTCAGCGGCTTGCCGGGCTATTTCCGGATTGAAGGATGCTCCCACATTAATGTTTTGGGGAAACAATACGCCACCAAGTGTATAAGTAGTACCATGATTCTGGTCAAGTCCATAGATACAAGGGATGCCGATTTCTTTCATTGAAATGTCCTGTATCTGACTGATAATCTGCTCCCATTTTTCCGGTGTCTGTGCCGTTGGACCACCGGGCGCATTGAGAATTGAACCGACTTTATAGACGGCAATTGCTTCGTGAAGTTTCTCCGGATCAAGGAAAAACTCATTATCCTTCCAGCTTCCAAGCACATCGATTGAAAGCTCCGTCATCTGGCCGATTTTTTCATCAAGCGTCATCCTCGAAAGAGTAGCATCGACTTTCGCCTCTAACCCGGCATCTTTGGGCAAAGCCGTTCCGGAGGCCTGCAAAAAGCAGACCGCCGAAACAAACATTGATGTTGTTGCAATATATCTTTTCATTATTTATCGTAATGTTACAAGATCCACATAGTAACCATGTCCCACGCAGAGGAAGCCTCCTTGCTCAGCGATTGCAGCTAAAACATCGGCCGACATCACTACTTCCTTACTTCCATTTTCCTGAAATTCGATAACGGATGTACCGGGCAGGTCGTTCCACCAACATGTTGCTGTTCGAAGCTGATGATATTCTGCCGAAGGTTCTATGGAATAATGAATCGTCATTATGCTTCCGGGTTTCATAGAAGCGAACACATCGGAAGGAATAAGATTGAAAGTCTTGTTCGGATTATCGTCGGGTAAATCCCACGACACATAGTGATGTCCTGTCCAGATAGTTTGTTGCGAGGTCACTATCACGGTGACTTCATCTTTCACTGCTCCATCGATGAAGAACTGCACAGTTCCCTGATTGGATACGCCGGTAAGAATATACTCGCCGTCTTCAAGCGCAGGACAATCTACAGTAATTTCCGATGCTGAACGCTCCACAATTTCAAGATTCTGACCACCGAGTGTCAATTTGGATATCTGGTCCAGATTAATTCCCGTGAGGCTGCATCTTGTTCCGGAAGTCATACGGTCGGCCCCGGAAGTTACAAGCGGCGAAGAGCTTACAGTCACGGTATTGGCACCATATTCCATACCTTCGGCATCGATTAGAATCACTCGCATTGTACCATTTTCCAATGAAGAGGGAACCGAGTATGACAGGGAACCGTCTTCGGAGTTGTAAGTCACGGAGGGGACCTCAGTATTACCGATTCGCATGGATTTAACTTTCTGAAGATTGTCCCCGTAAAGATTAGCGATACTTCCTGGGGCTATTATGCGTTCGAAGTTTACATTCGTTGCCCAGGGATCTCCCTCAAGTGTTGAGACATTGACAATTCCTTCACGGTAGGTTGACTTACCGGCGGTAGTTGTCGCCGTCACTTTCATCTGATATGAACCGGCCAGAAGAGGAATATCAATTTCAGTACCGGTAGCAACCTTTTCGCCATCGATAAACCAATCGACTTCGGTGCTTTGTGAAGGAGTAACAGTGAGAGACATCTTGAAATTTTCGTTTCTGGTGATATTTGCCACAACAGGGAGCTGTTGGTTCACCTTGTCGGGAAATATCGGATCCAAGATGTGAGGTTCGTCATTTTCTGTTACGACCGAGAAAGGTTCATCGCTGCTGCATCCAGCCATCACAAATGCGAGTACCGGCAAAAGAAGCAAACTTTTATATATTGATTTCATTGCGTTCTATATTATTGGTTATTATCAGTTGACATCCCACCATAAGGGTATATTCCAGCTATTGCTTCCACCCATACGGTTAAGAGCTTCGTCATATCCCTGCTTGTTGTATGATGATTCAAGAACAGGGTAGCATAGACGGACCGGGATTTCCACACCGCCTGTCAGAAAGGCCCCTTGCCCGTATGCCTCAGGTGATTTAAGTCTGGGGAAGCCGGAGCGTCTTAGATTAGCCCAACATTCGTTAGGATTTGTGAAATGATGAATCCATGCCTGAGTGTTGATGTTTACTCTCTTTTGTTCGGTGGTATATCCAAAAGGATTTGCCGCCATATAGGTTTCAAATTCTTCTGATGAGACTATTTCCGTATCGTAGTTGTCAGCGAGGAAATCCATTGCGGCTCTGACACCTTTTTTATAATAGTTCTCCGCATTGTCGTTGGTAGTCCAACCGTTTAAGCTTGCTTCGGCAAGTAAGAAATTTACTTCGGCATACGTCATTACCACACCGGGGCAATCGCCTTTAAGAAATGCAGACGCTAATTTGGGGCGAACTTCACGGGCCACATTGGGGTCGATCGAAGGATTGTTCTCAGCCATTTCTGAAAGTATGTCACTTTTATAACCTGCCGGCCAATTGTCCCAGGAATAAGTACCCGGATCGCAAGGCTCCATCTTGATTCCTTTAGAAATAATTTCGTCGGTCAAGTCAATTCTTCCGTCGGTCTTGGTGGCAGACATCAGTCCATCATAGTAAAATCTGCATATCTGGTAGCAGCGGGGATCGTTGTTGTCTTTGAGTTGATTGAAGAAAGTAGAACAGATATACGACGGATTGTTTGCAGGGTCATTGCCGAACCAAAGCTGGCTCATGGCGTTCCCTCGATAATCGCTATATGATTCCTGCCCGAAACTGAAAGCGACATCCATATATTTGATAAGGGCGTCATCACCGGCCGATGACATTATTCCTCCGTCAGAATTTATCGCATCCTCGAATTCAAGACGCGCCTTGTCCGGAGCGACGTTGGATATACGCATGGCATATCGCATGCGGAGAGAGTTGGCAAACTTTTTCCATTTGTTGATATCTCCGCCGAAAATCAAATCTCCGGAGAGACGATCTCCGGCATTTGACAACTGAGAAGCAGCGGCCTTCAATTCCACAAAGAAATCGGAATATATTTCTTCCTGAGTGTCATAACGGGGATTATACTTCTCATCAAGGAATCCAAGACCAGCCTCAGAATAAGGACAATCGCCATATACATCAGTAATCAGCGACATCATATATACACGATAAATGCGAAGTGCTGCGTTTATGTTGCTCTTTGTTGCGTCATCTGAAGAGCGATAGATGCCGTCAACCAGATTTTTAATCGCGTTAGGATAGAATGAAGTCCATATCCGGCACATTTCATTGTTGTCGAGGGTGTGATGTCCACCATAGTTAGTAGTGTTCCAGCAACCCATGAGCTGTTGAGTAAAACCGTAGTGATAGTTACGGTATATCTCTACTTCTCCGAGATCGCCATAGGTTTGTAACTGAGCTGTGGTGAGCTGCGCATTTGGGTCGATAGACGGGGCCTTGGAAGGGTCGGTATTGAGATCTTCCATGTAGTCATCGCTACAGCTGCTGAACAGACAGCCAACGAAGAGTGTGGTCAAGGTCAGTGTTCTGACTATAAATTTTTTCATGATGTTTCGATATTAGAATTTAACATAGATATTAAATCCATAGCTGCGGCGCGAAGGGAGTGAACCATATTCCAGACCCATGCCGGTGGTGTTGTTATAGTTTGAATCCGGGTCAATGTCCGGTATGTTCTTCCATACAATGAAGGGGTTTCGCGTTACAAACGACAGGCTCACATCTTTCACAACCTTGCCATTTCCAAGCCAGGATTTCGGGAATTGATATGTGAGAGTTATCTCACGGCATTTTATGTATGAGTTGTCATATATGAACATTGAAGGGGCATTGCGGCAGACACTCATCCAATAATCCTCAGGATTGATAACAACATCATTGGGACGATATGTGCCATCGCCGTTGTCAATCACCCCCGGGGCAACGAACCCACCTGTAGGTTTCCAGTCGGGAGATCCTTTCGGGAAGCCTTGCGCCATGCGCTCTTCTTCTGATTTGTACCAAGCTTCACGGCCTTCAAGAGTTGCAAGAGCCTTTCCGGATTCGTGCGATGCACGAGCTGACATGGAATATAAATCGGCGCCCCACTTAATATCGAATACAGCGGATAAACCAAAGTTTTTATAGCGGAAAGTGGTGTTGAGGCCGCCGGTCCAGTCCCAAGAAGCATTTCCAAGCACATGATTGCTTTTGTCATACATAGGCAGACCTGTCGAAGGATCAATCAGTATATCTCCTTTGTCGTTGCGTTTAAAATCCGGGCCCACTATAGAACCGAAATTCTCGCCTACTTTGGCTGCGACTTGAACGTCAAGCCATGTAGCTTTTTCCAGTTCAAACATATCCATGTCGTTGACAAGTTTTTTTACTTTGTTGTTGTTCTTGGAGAAATTGATGTTCAGATCCCATGAAAAATCACCAATCTGTAATGGGCGAGTGTTCAATACAATCTCAATACCCTGATTCTGTATTTCTCCTGCGTTAATCAGACGGTAGGGATACCCTGTAGCCCAACTTGAAGCCATGCCCATAATCTGATCTTTGGAAATCTGATTGTAGTATGTGAAATCAAGGCCTAAGCGGTTATTGAGGAACTTTGTTTCAAAACCAAGCTCAAATGAATTTGTACGGGTAGGTTTGAGGTTCTTGTTCGGAATTGTGGTGTTGTCAATATATCCTATGGTGTATCCCGGATAGGTGTATTTGGATTTGGTATATACAAGACCGAGCTGATAGGGGTCAGTGTCCGAACCCACTTGTGCCCATGACACACGGACCTTGCCATAAGGCAATATATCATTTCGTTTGAGAAGCTGCGAAAAAACAAAGCTACCTGAGAAAGAAGGATAGATATAGGTGTTGTTTCCTTTCGGGAGTGTTGATGATTTGTCACCTCGGATGGTGGCATCCAGATATAGAAGGTTCTTCCACCCAAGATTTACAGCGGCAAAGAGAGAGTTAATTTGTTTGCGATAGCTGTTTTCCTGATTGGAAGTCTCGTTGAAACTCATCAGAGCAATTACATCGCGTATCTGCATATCTTGTGCGGTAATCAGCGAGGTGGAATTGTCCACCTTGTAGATATTTCCGCCGGCAGTTCCTGTGAAATCAAAATCACCCCAGTTGTTATTATAAGTAGCCATCAGCTCAAAATTATACATCTGGTTATGGAATTTGCTGAGCTGCATGTATCCGGCTTCATATCCCGGTGTTGACGGTGCTTTGAAGTCCTGGAAATTGAACCAGTTAAGTTCTGCGCCGGCAGTACCTTTGATTTTGAGATGTTTGGTGATATTGTATATGGCAGAAGCATGAAGACGGAAAAGGTCTTTTTTAGATTCATTGCTGTTTTTATATACATCCCAATATGGATTGACATTATATGGATCCATGCCATTCCAGTTGGAATATTCCCCATTCGCATCCTGATATGTACGCAACCATTCCTGATTATAGGTTGTGGCAAGCGTCATAAGATTCTTTCCGATATTCGATTTGCTGTCGCCAAGAGCAGGACGGTTCTTCACATATTCATGCGTGTAATTGGCTGTAAAATCCAAATCGACCTGACCAAGCGAAGAATTTGCGCGAAGATTGAAAATATCGCGGCTCATATTTGTATTTGGAACAATATCCTTATTCCTCATATCTGTCAGAGTAAAACGCAATCCTGTGTTACCTGCATTGGAGGAAACTGTTACTGTATTGTTGGCAGTCAAGCCGGTGCGGAAGAAGTTGGATGTATTATCAGGGATGATCAAATAGGGTCGTTCGACACCATCGAAATATTTAAGCATATTGCCGCCGTCAGCTTTTGGACCCCATGATTTGTTGGTATTGCTTACAGCATCAATGGAATATGTTCCATTGGACCCCATGCCATAGATCTGCTGGACATTGTCCCATTTAGACAATTGCTTGTCCATTGTAAATGTTCCGTTATATTCAACGGAATAACGTGTGTCTCCCTGTGCTTTCTTTGTTGTAATGAGAATCACACCGTGGCTGGCACGGCTGCCATAAAGCGCCGATGCCGCCGGGCCTTTCAACACCGACATGCTTTCTATGTCATCGGGATTGATTGACGATATGCCATCGCCAAGGTCATAGCCTCCGTTGGTACCGGCCGAACCAAAGTTGGTGTTGTCCAAAGGCACACCGTCAACAACATACAGAGGCTGATTGTTGCCGGTCATTTCAGTCGAGCCACGAAGTATCACACGTGTCGAACCCGAAGGCCCTCCTGCCGTCTGAGACACGACCAGGCCTGCAACACGACCGGCCATAGAGTTGATTACATTGGTTTCTTTAGCCTTGTCGAGAGCGTCTCCTTTTACCTCTTCAAGACCGTATCCCAGGGCTTTGCGGTCGCGCTTTATGCCTAAGGCTGTTACAACCACTTCGCTGAGTGTCTGGGAGTTTTGTCGCATCATGATATTCAACGGACTCGTCGAAGCCTTAACCTCAACGGTCTGGCATCCTACATAGCTTACGACTAATGTCGCATCAGGAGCAACTTTGATAGTGAAATTGCCATCTATATCGGTAACAGCACCGTTAGATGTTCCTTTTTCCAAAACCGAAGCACCGATTACAGGTCCTTCAGCATCTTCAACCACTCCGGTCACCGTTATTTTCTGTGACGAAGAGGCTTGTGCCGGCGCAGGTTCAGCGAAAATTCGCGAAGGTGTGGCCAATAAGGTTATCCCCGTCAGCAACACACTGCATAGCACTTTGCTTGAGAATATTCTCGTTTTCATGTGTAAAGGTTATTTGAGATTCGAAATTTTAATCCAGTCAATGAACATTTTCACTTTTTCGCCCTCTTGGATGGCGGTAATATTGTTCGGGTCGGTTATACCGGTAAAAGAGCCACCCACAGCGAGGTTGAACAATATAAAGAATCTGTCATGGAAATATTGATTATCTGTTATGTCAAAAGAGTAAAAGGTTTTGTTATCTACCGACACTTCCAGTGCTTCATTATTCCAGACAAGTGTATATAAATGGTATTCTCCATCTTGCAAATCTATTCCCGTGCTTGCTGCGAAGTATTCCTGCTGATGAGTTGAAACAGATGTTCCATAATGTATTGCAGTGTTCACACGGCTTTTTGTTGAGCCGTTTGCAATACCTGTCGCATCTCCCATTTCCATTATGTCAATCTCACCGCAAGCCGGCCATTCTTTTGTATTGTCTCCCATCATCCAGAACGCCGGCCATAAGCCGTTGGCTGTAGAGGGGAGCTTTATGCTTGCCTCGATTTTTCCATATTTGAAACTCTTTTTCCCTTTGGAATTGATACGTCCTGATACAATTTTGCCATTGGAGCGGCTGGCGGTAAGAATCAGAACTGTCTTGTTTCCGTCCTTTCCCACAGAAACCTGACTTGGAGAATAGGCCTGGAGCTCCTGATTCGTCCAACCGGCTTCGTGAGTCTCTTTTGTCCATACTGAGTTGTCAAATGAGTTGAAGTCATCATAAAATATGACTCTGGCTTCCGGTTCGGGATTCGGAATTTCCGGCTCTTTTTCCGAATTGCAACCTGCTAATAGTGCTGCAAGAAATAGCGATAATGTCACTGCTTTATTTTTCATTTAAGGCTAAGATTACATCCCGCATATCATTCTGCGGGAATCAGTGACACAAAATTAATACAGGCTGCGGCACACCCTGGTTTGATTGCTGACATATTGAGGTTTGATTACTGACGTAAATGCTAATACGCTAATAATCAATAGCAATAAGGCTCTTCAAATAAGCCGGATATGTCAAGGGCTATAGCAGTTAATCCATGGAGGAGCAGCCCTCACTCGTTAAATTTGCTTGGAGATACCCCAAAATGTTTTTTAAAAATAGTGCTGAAATATTTGGAATTTGTGAATCCGGTTTTCTCACACACCTCATTTACAGAGATGCCGCTCTTAAGTAATTCTGCTGCCTTTTCCAGTCTGAGAATTCTGATAAACTCTTGCGGCCCTTTGCCGGTCAAAGATTTAAGTCTGCTGAAAAACAGAGTACGGCTCATAGCCATTTCACGGCACAGAGTTTCTATATCAAATTCAGCATCACTGATATTGGAGAGTATAATATTGGTAGCTTTATCCACAAACGCGCAATCGGATTCAGACATGGTGATATCGGGCGTCTGAGAAAGATTTTCTTCGTCAGGATGCACTGTGCTGCAATTCGGATGTGAATTGCTTTCCCCGGTCTCCACTTTTTTCACAGCCTGCCTCAGCAGAAATTCCCGGATCCGCTTCCGGTTGTTCAGCATCCCTTTGATTTTCGTTTTAAGAATTTCAAGGCTGAACGGTTTTGAGATGTAGTCGTCAGCGCCTTTTTCAATCCCTTCAACAACAGCATCATGATTGGTTTTTGCAGTTAACAGTATTACAGGAATACCGGCTGTGGCTGGATTGCTTTTGACAATCTTACAAAACTCGTCACCCTGAATACCCGGCATCATTACGTCTGACAGTACGATATCCGGATAATGGTTTTCAAGAAATTTTAAAGCATCATCGGCAGAGGAGGTAGTGACGACATTATACTCTGCCTTAAAAGTTGAGGCGAGGTAATTCCGGAGATCATCATTATCCTCTACAATAAGTAGTGTTTCGTTCTTATCCGTCGGCAAACAGGATGCTGGAACAGAGAATGTCCGTATTTCATCAACGGAAGAAATCAGATTTCCTGAATTCCATTGAATGGCCGGTTCATCGTAGATTCGCTTGAAAGATATCGTAAAAACAGAGCCCTGACCTTCCTTGGATTTGAAAGAAATACGTCCTTTAAGGAGGTCAACGATACGCTTCACCTGAAGCAGTCCGAATCCGTTGCCTGTCTCTTGTGTGGCACGGGCGTTTTCCGCCCTATAAACATTGGTAAAGATATTCTTTTGTTCTTTCTCGGGTATGCCAATACCGTTGTCGCTGACTGAAATATATACTTTACTTTTATTGGCCGACAGACAAATATCAACATGACCGCCTTCGGGAGTATATTTGCATGCATTAGACAACAGATTGTCCAGCATCAGTTCCATCAAATGCCTGTCGGCGGAGATGACTACGGATTCTTCCGGAACAACCAATGTCAGTTTCACATCCTTTTTTTCACATACATTCCTGAAGCAACTGACTTCTTCGGATAATAAATAGTTGAGGTTCAGAGGCTCAAAATTGACTGCTGTTTTTTTTGTGTCAATTTTTTCAAAATCCAACAGTTGGGCAGTCACAGCATTAAGTTTCCGGATGTTGTTCCCGGCTATCTCTAAAAGATATTGACATTTATCTGGTAAGCCATCTTGTTTGCCCAATTCTTCGATTGGAGCCATAATCAACGACAGCGGTGTCTTAATGTCGTGAGCAGCGTTAATAAAGAACCGTATTTTATCTTCGTCATGGCGTTTTCTGAGCTGATACCATTTATACCGTATCAATAGGTATATCAACCAACCGACAACAATCACATATAGCATCCATGCCCAGATTGTATGCCACCAAGGTTTCTTGACAGATACCTGTATGGTCTTGTTGTCCAATACTCTGCCGTCACTTTTGCGAAGTGCCTGAATTTTCAGGGTATAATTCCCGGATGGCAGATTTCTGAATCGGGCAGTTTCATCAAAAGATATGTCGCTCCATTCCTTATCATATCCTTCCAATATGTAGCGAAATGAAATATCATCTCTGAACTGAATGTTTATGGCTTCATAGTCGAGCTGGAAAGAATTGTGATTATATGCTAATACAATGTGTCGGCCATCAATCATTTTCTTTATCGACGGCAACAATTCCATATTCTGCTCATCCGTGATTCCCTCAATATAGAAGCCTGTAATTCTGAGAGTTGCCGAATAGTTTATAGCACTGATTTTCTCCGGAGAAAACCGGACTGCGCCCGCAGTACCTCCAAATATTAAATCGCCGGAAGCCAGTTGTGTGCTTGACAGCTTGTTGTACTCGCGGGCAACTCCATTAATGTAATTAAGGCTTGAAGCTATGGTGTCGTCCACTATTGCAACGCCATTTCCGGTTCCCACCCATAATCTGCCGGAAGCATCTTTCTGGAGACTATATATGTCGTTGGACGGTAAACCGTCCGCAACTTTATATTTTTTGACAATTCTACGACCGGGAACATCATAAAGCATCAGCCCTCCGCCTTCTGTGCCAAGCCACACAGTTGAATCGCGATTGAACAGTGTAGGTATGATATAGGAGTTGATATCCTGTCCGTCGTGTTCCCGCTGGTTCGCATACCAGTTGAAACTGTCTGTCTTTGGATTTACGATATAGAATCCATTGACTGTCCCGACGCAGATATCGTCATTTTCAAGAATGTTAATAGACAATATCTTGTCAATCAGGAACTGACGCATATTCTGGAAATCAGAGTCAAGCCGTGTAAGAGCCCCATGTGGAGAACCTATCCAGATATTGCCTTGCGAATCGACTTTTACAGTAAAAATATAATCGTATGGCAACGTGCCGTCCTTTTGAGTCCAGTGTTTTTTTATTTTTCCGGATTTATCGAGCAGATACAGGCCTTCGCCATAGCAACCTGCCAGAACGTCGTCATTCGAGGCTCGGCACATCGTTACAATAACTTCATTTTCCAAAATATGTTTCCACGATGCGCTTCTGGTATCAGCGATACTGATGCCATTGTCAGTAGCATACCATATGCTCCCGTCGGAATTTTCTATTATGGCATTTACATTATTATTTGCAAGAAAATTTTCCCCGTTTATCCTGTGAATCAATAATTGGATTGGAAAAGACGAGAAACTAATCATTGTAACCCCGCCAGTGTAACTCCCAATCCACAAATTACCATTACTGTCGGTATTAAGAGCGTATATACCGTTACCAACAAATGCAAAATCCGGATTGATGTCGGTGTTTACAAGAATATTTAGTCTGCTGTCGTTCTTGTTCAGATTTAAAACTCCGTTTCCATCGACACCGACAGCTATATCATCAGGCGTAAGTTCGATTACTGAGCGAATCGGTTTGCTTAACAGTTCGCTTTCAGGATGTATTTGATTTGATGTGAGGTTTGACAAGTCCAGCACCCATAAACCCCGGTCGAACGTTCCTGCATATAAACGGTTGTTTCTCACATCATGGTAAAGGCTAATAATATTCAGCCCATTAAGAGAATTGACATCACTGATGGTTCGGTCTCTATTCAAAATCTTTAGTCCCGAACCAGTACCTACAAATACCTTGTCTCCCGCCAATAATAGTTCATTGACAGTAATATTTGGGATAATCGGTTTAACCGCCTCCTGATTTCTGCGCATATACAGGCCATCATTCATTGCAAATAATTCACATCCGTCAGAGGTCTGTAAATATTTATTTAAAGCATCACCGTTGGTATGCTCTGAAAGTTGCAGTATGACATCAAATCTATCAAATATTTTTGAATACAGGTAGATTTTCCCGGATGTATCATAAGCGTATAAGTCACCTTTATTGTTATACAAACGAACGATCCTACCGGCTGCGGCCATATCCTCAAAAGAATAGACATTTCCTGTCAGGGTATAATTCTTTAATGTGCGACCATTATAGCGATTTACACCAGCTTTGGTTCCTATCCAAATTGCTCCGTACTCATCTTCTAAAATTGAATATGCCTTCTGACTTCTTAAACCGGAAGTATTGTCTAACCTCAGAATTTCCTGGATTGGTCGTATTTCCGCATTGAGCTTTTCCGCTAAAATAAATAGCGGAAGCATCAGCGCGATTAGCCGTATTAGTCTCTGCACAGCCATTTTTTTGAATACTTCTTATCCAATTTCACAAAATTACAAAAATATTGTCGGATTATACGGTATTCAAAATGTTAAAAATGCGTTGTGCGACTTTCTTTGTGTCCGTTCAAAGTCTATGGAGTTCAGTGCGCGAAATCCACGTCTGTGAATTTGAAATTATGATGCTCGGATGGATGGTATGCTTTGTTCCAGGTGGAATAGGTTTTCACATCTATTTCCTTAGTTTTCCGATTAAAAGAAACAATTCGCAGGTATCCTTCACCGCCTAATTTGCAGCCTTCCACGCCGCGTTGGAAGTTTGCCAGCATTTGGTAAACTTTGTTTCCCTCTTTTCCGTCAGAGACGAGTGTGCCGACACCGCTTTTGAGGATATGTCCGCAAAAAACAGCAGCAACATTGCGATGCTTGCAAAGAAGTTTATTCCAGATACCGGCACCGTCGTACACTGTGCGTCCGGGTTCTTTGCCAATACCGTAATTTTGAGGGAGCCACCAGTCGTCGCCATCGTGTAGCGTACTGTCACTGTAGAGATAAGCATGCGTATTGAGGATGACAAGTTTATCGTGGTTGGCACCTATTATTGAATCGGCCCATTGCAGGACCTCGTCGGAGGGTCCGAATTCAAAATTCAAAACCAGCCATTCGGCACCGCCGGCCTTGAGGTTTATATAATAGTTATCCAATGTCTTTCCATCGGCAGAGCCTCCCCAATAGTCCTTCTGTTCGTATAAAGAAAGGGGGAAATACCTGTTGGCCATATCGGTGTTGTGAACATCCGAAAACTTACCGGGCTTACTGCCAATATCATGATTTCCCCACACAACAGTATATGGTATGCCCGCTTCGTCGATACGGTTAAACGCTTTCTGCATATAGGCCCATTCAACAGGCGAATTATCCTGTGTCAAATCTCCCACTTGGAACACGGCGTCAATTTTCTTGCGGTTTGCAAGCAGCCAGTCGATTTGCGAATCGAAAACCTCAGGGCATTGTTCCAAATAGGTCTGCGTATCAGGCAAGACCACAAAAGTGCTTACTTTTCCTGTTGTGGCGCAGGAAATAAAGAGAGTGCTCCATAAAAGGAGCACTCCGGCTAAAGTCGTTATCTTTTTCATTTTTTCTTTTGGCTGAATAACCAATCCATCAGTTCGAGGTCGTTGAAAGCAGGAGTCCAGCTGCCATGATTCACACCGGGGAATTCGATGTATTTCACATCGGCGCCGGCAGCCTTCAAGGCTTTGTAGGCCTGACGCGAGCCCTCTACCGGAACAATGTTATCGGCATCGCCGTGATAGATGCGGAACTTCACGTCCTTGGCAGCAGAAAGCCGTTCGGGGTTCACAGTGCCGCAAATAGGAACGGCGGCGGCAAAGACTTCGGGATAGCGTATCGCCAGGTCGAACGTTCCCATGCCGCCCATCGACAGCCCCATTACATAAATACGGTCTTTGTCGACCTGAGGCATTGCCAGATAAGTATCCAGCAGCTGCATCAAGGTGCTGAAAATGGGCGTGGCTTCCTGTGACTGAGGCATTTCGCCGGGGACAAAGGACTTGGGACGGGAGAGGTATGCCCAGTAATCCTCCGTCGGGCACTGAGGGAATAGCACAAAAGCAGGATGCTCCGCTCTGTTCACCGGATTGAGCCACATCTGCCCGCCGTGCACCAGCTGTTTCTGGTTGTCATTGCCTCGTTCGCCGGCACCATGCAGAAAGAGCACCAGCGGATATTTCTCCCCGGGCTTTTCTGTTTCGGGACGCAGCAGACGATACTTCAGTGAATCGCCTTGCGAAGAAACATACACTTTCTGTTCATACTCGGCATAGGTGTCCTGCGCATAGAGGCATAGAGCCATCAGCAGACATAAAGCAGTACAAAATATATTCTTCATATTAAAAACGTTCTATCCGGAAGTTTACTTGATTTTCATTGTTTGTATCATCAATATGCCTCACGAAGGCAAACACGTTGCGATACGCCGTTTTCATTGAAAGCTTCGATGGCAAAGTAATAGTCCTGGTCGGTGGAAAGACATTTCATCAGATGCTTGCCCTCGTTGCCATACACCATCCACGAGTTGTAGAGCTTGTCGGGAGCGATGCCCCAAAGGATGTTGTAGTCCTGAGCACCTTTGACAGGTTTCCAAGTTAGAGTGATGTCGCGGCGGTCTTCATGACGTCGAGGTTCGAAAGTCTTAACCGGAGCCGGAACCTTGCCTTCGCCAAGACCGAAAACACGGATGGCAGAAATGGAAAGGTGTGGCGTGGGAACATGAATGTTTTTGTAGCGTATGTAACGCACACGGGCAGGATTTTCCAATTCCACGTAATCGTTGGGTGTGTCCTTGAAACTGTTGCTGCGGTTGACCAGACGTGTCCAGTTGACACCATCGATAGAGCCTTCGATGGTATAGCGATGCCTCAGGTCGGGGTAGCGGCCATACATGTTGCTCTTATAATCGTTGTAGTTGACCTGAACAGCGTTTACCGTGGCAGGGGTCTGGAGGTCTATCTCCACCCACTGCGTGTTGTCGTTGGAAGAGGCCAGCCAGAAAGTTTTGCAATTCTCGTCGGTAAGGCCGGCAGCCGTATGGCCGTCGACTGCCGAAGAGCCTTTGGCGGGTTTGTTGTAGGAAAGAAGCATCCATCCGCGGAATTCGCCTTTCTTTCCGGGCACTGCGGGGGCATAGCGGGGATAGTCGCCAAAGCGGGTGTCGCAGTACATGATGCCGTCTTCGTCGAAATAGGTGGGGAACATGCACAGGCGGCGTTCCCAGTTCATATTGATGGGCAGAGCCATAGATCCGAAATGCCAGTATTGCTCACCCGGGCCGAGGACGGTGCTTCCATGTCCGGCACCATTGATATAACCGCCGGGCTTATAGGAAATGGGGTTGTGCTTCTGGTAGGTGTAGGGGCCCATAGGTTGGTCGGCCACATATACACCATCGGCATATACATTAAATTCGGTACCCGGCGCGGCATACTGCATGTAATATTTCCCATTGTGCTTTGTCAGCCACGGCCCTTCGATATAACCGCCCAACACGGTGTCGGTATGATTTTCGCCAAAACGTTCCCATCCATGTTTTTCGGGGTCGAGATTGAAAAGTTCCTGCTTTTCGCCTTCTTTTATGAAACGATGGTTCTTGTTGAGCTTCATGCCACGGATAGGCCAGCGGTTGGAAGAGCCCCAGAACATGTAGGCACTACCGTCATCATCGATAAAAAGGTCGGGGTCCTGCAGGTCGTTGATGATGGCCGGTGTGGCTTTCCAATTACCCGACTTGGGGTTGTCGGTATAGAGCACGCTCATCGACCCTGAAGGATCGCCACATACATAGAGTACGGAATCTCGGTAGTTGTGAGCTGCCGGAGCATTACAGCCTTGGGGGTACCAGTTTTCGCCCGGTGTGATAAAATCCCAGTTTTGCAGGTCTGTAGAGTGCCAATAGCCGTGCGTACGAGTCACGAACATATAGTATTCGCCACGGAATTCCACCACGGCGGGGTCTGCCCCCGAACGGTAGGAGATGTCCCTGGAAGAATTATATATCATGTAGGTATAGTCTACATTCAGCGGATTACAGTATGTATCCATGCGCATGTTCTGCGCCGCAAGTGATGATGCCAGACACAATAATGTCAAAAGCATATAAGCAAACGGTTTTTTCATGATTTTTATGTTATTATCGGTGGTAATAAATTTACGGAAGAATAACATCGGCTGTTCATCGGCACAAATTTTCGGGCACGTCATATTGTTTCTGCAAACGTGCCAGTTCGGCTTTGAGCCGGTCTGTTATTTTCTCCGTTCCTTTTTTGCCATAGATGTTGTGCATTTCTTCGGGGTCGGACTTGAGGTCGTAGAGTTCCCATTTGTCATCGACATAGAAGTGCATCAGCTTGTATCGCTCCATCTTCACGCCGTAATGAGCTCTCACACTGTGGAAGCCCGGGAATTCATAGTAGTGATAGTACAAAGATTTGCGCCAGTCGGCCGGAGTCTTGCCTTTTTCCACCAGCTCCTTGAATGAAACACCCTGCATGTCCTTCGGGATGGAAATGCCGCACATATCAAGGAAAGAAGGCGCAAAGTCGATGTTCTGTGTCAGGCCTGTAACCTGCGTGCCCGGTTTGATATGTCCCGGCCATCTCATCACCATGGGCATGCCGAAAGACTCTTCGTACATGAATCGTTTGTCGAACCATCCATGTTCGCCCAAGTAGAAACCTTGGTCGGTTGTATATACAACAATCGTATTCTTATCCAGGCCCGTGCGTTTGAGATAGTCCAGTATTTCGCCCACGCTTTCGTCCACACTTGCCACACAGCCCATGTAATCTTGAAGATAACGTTGGTATTTCCATTCGGCCACTTCTTTGAAAGAACGAGGCTTTGAATAGAACTCATTGTTTCTGTCCCGGTAGGCATCGAGGAAGCGACGTTGTTCTTCTGTAGTCATTGTACCCATGAAAGCATGCGGCCAAGGGTCGAAGAGCAGGCTGTCGCTGTCGATGCCGGCAACCATCTTCAGGTCGTGCCCTTCGTACATATCGCGGTAGATATTCATCTTCTGCAACTGTGCGGCATAACGGCCCTCGTAAGCATCGTAATAATTGTCGGGCAGAGGGAAGCTGACGTTTTCATAGAGATGGTAATGCCGTTCGGCAGGCACCCAGTTGCGGTGTATGGCCTTGTGGTGCATCATAAGGAAGAAGGGCTTGCTCTTATCGCGCCCGTTGTCCATCCATTCCTCACAATATTTGGTGATGAGGTCGGTCACATATCCTTTGTGAACAGTGGTGTCGCTCTCGGTGATGAACTGAGGATTGCAGTAGTCGCCCTGGTCATTGAGAATCATCCAGTGGTCAAAGCCCGTAGGTTTGGAAATGAGATGCCATTTGCCTATGACGGCAGTCTCATAGCCGTTCTGTTGCAACAGTTTGGGCAGAGTTTGCTGCGAGCCGTCGAATCCCAGGGCCCAATTCTTCATAAAGCCGTTCTTATGGCTGTGCTTGCCGGTGAGTATTGCGGCACGGCTTGGCCCTGAAATAGAGTTGCAGCAATAATTATTGCGGAACACAGCGCCTTCGAGCCCTATGCGGTCAATGTTGGGAGTAGGAGCTATCTTGCCTATGGGATGACCATAGATGCTCATTGCCTGCTGAGCATGGTCATCACTCATGATAAAAATGATGTTAGGGTGTTCGCTGTCTTGCTTCTCTTGTCCCCGGGTTTGGGTTGCAGGGACCAAGGGAAGCAGGGCAAGGCCTAAAGATATCTTGTGATTCATATTTTTAATGAAGCCATAATGGGTGCATGGTCGGAGAGAAAGCCATTGTCGGGCTTGTCGCCGATAGTGCGGTAACGTTCCACTTCAATAGGGCCGTTTACGAAAATGAAGTCAATCAGTTCGCGATTCTCCAGCGTGATACGTCCGAAATCATGGAAACTCCAAGCAGGGCCATAGGCGAGCTTTGCCTCTTTGCATGCATTCTTCATCCCGCTTTCTGTCAATATGGCAATCGGCTCTGAATCCACAGTGCCGTTAAAGTCGCCCGTAAGGATTACCGGACGGTCGCCGGCCAGTTGTTTGATTTTGTCGAGTATGAGCACGGCACTTTCGCGACGTGCCACCTCGCCGATGTGGTCGAAGTGGGTATTGAAGGCTGCTATTTCCTTGCCGCTCACCTTGTCTTTCAGTATTGCCCAAGTCACAATACGTTCGCAACCGGCATCCCATCCCTTCTTGCCTATGGAATCGGGAGTTTCGCTCAAGCCGAAGTTTCCGTAGTCTACAAGGTCGAAGCGGTCGGTTTTGTAGAAGAGCGAGCAATATTCGCCTTTCTCTTTACCGTCGGCACGGCCTACGCCAAGGGCAGTATATTGTGGAAGACGTTCCATCAGGTCGTCGCGCTGGTTTTTAACCACCTCCTGCATGCCCAAAATGTCGGGGGCATAGTAGGCCACCATTTGTGCCGCATTGTCTTTGCGGTATTTCCAATTGTTCAAACTGTCTGACACATGGTCCAGACGGATGTTGAACGACATCACATCTAAAGTGGTGTCTGCTGTTGTTTCCATTTGTTTTCCGCACGAAGCTGCAAGCAATGCAGAAACCATCAATACACTATTGAAAAGTAGTTTTTTCATGATTCTAAATTATTACTGATTTTTTTAACTTATGCAAAAGTATAGAAGCAATCGGTGTGTGTCAAAAAAACGAACTATCACAAGATTACCACAGTTTGTCCAAGTAATACGACAAAGCTACTACAGCACTGCATAATATGCTAATTTACAGGAATCTCAGCAGCAAGCTGCACGTTTTATATAGCAGGCCTGTCCGGATAGAAATAAGCAGTTGAACTCACATGGTCGCTGCTTGTGTCGATCGAGACAGGAATGAGTGGAACCCCGGCCTTGTACAGTTCGAGCACTTTTTTATATGGAGCACCTCCGATCTGCTGCAACGTAACTTTATGTCATGATGGAAAGACAGACAAAAATATTAGTTTCATGGATATAAATTTTATTTTGTTTAAAAACCTTTGTTTATCTTGATGGCGTTCAAGAACGTCGAGCCCTTCAGAGCCTCAAAGGCTACGGTAAGGTGTCCGTCGGTCACAGCAACACGAATTTTTTTGGATAGGCAACGGTTTCCTCCAACTTCTACAGCCGGAGAGAAATTTTTCAGCCATTGTTGGCCGTTAACCGCCACATTGAAGATGCTGCCCGGGAAATCGGCATTGTCGAGGGCGGCGGCACCAAGGTCGTAGGTCACTCGCTCGGAACGTGCGTTGAGGTCGGCAAAAAGTAGTTCCACTTCAGATTCACCGTCGGGCAAATCGAAACGATATGCTTCGATGTCGGTGCGTTTGGTCTGGAGCAATGGAACGTTGCGGGAGTCTTTCACCTCGGCCGTGGTTCCTATGCGTCCCGGCGAGCGGCGGAAGATTTCGCCACCGATGTAGCCCCAGCTTCCGGGGGTATAGGCCTGGTCGGGAAGCCAGCACAAATCGCTTTTGGCGTCGGTAAAGAAGCAATTGCTGCCCACATTCACAGCAAGCTCCAGCTGTCCGGCTCCGGACTTTGTGATGTGTCGCGGCTGCATCTTCACATATATGTCGGAAACCTGCTCCACTTTCTTGCCCTTGTGCATGCCCGAGGCCACAAGCGTGTTTCGACCGCCGACAAGAGGCACCTGCCACACGGCATGACAGTTCTCCATCTTTTTGCCGGAGAGTTTTTGGCCGTTGACAGTAAGCTCAACCTCGTCCATATTGGAATATACTTTCACCGGATGTTCCACAGCTTCGCCGTCGGACACCACGGTTCGCTGCTTCCAGTCGTCAACGGCGATGTGAAGCACAGGTACATCCTTGCGCAGGAATGCCTGGAAATAGTAGAACACATCTTTGGGACGGCGGTCATTATAGAGCAGGCCTTTGTTGTTGATGTGAGGCGTAGCTTCCTGACGGCTTGCAGAACTGAAATCGACAAAATTCCACTCTGTGGCTCCTACTATGAACGGGCGTTTCATAATTGCCGGCAGGTAGTGTTCCAGATATTGTTGCTGCCATTGCATGGAAAAATCGAATATCTGCGGCTTTAGCGACTGCAGGCGGGAATCGGAGCCGGCCCCGAATTCACTGATAAATAACGGACGGTGCGGGTACTTGCGATGTTCTTCGTCGACATAACGGTCGAAGGAGTTGAAATCGTCGCCATACCAGCCCTGATAGAGGTTCCAGCCTGAAATATCGGTGATGTTGCTCAGGCCGATTTTATTGTAGAGCTGACTGCCGTGGTAGGCCATGGTGCTCAGTCGGTAGGGGTCTTCATGCTTGAGCGTTTCTTCCAGATGACGGGCAAGCGACAATGTATTCTCGTAGAAAGCGTTGAGTTGGTTTTTTTTCACGCGGTACTGCAATTGGATGACAACCTCGTTCATATAGCCCCACATAACGACAGAAGGATGGTTGTAATGCTGGCGTATCATTTCGCGCAAGGCGTTTGTGGCATTTGTGCGGAACTCATCGCCCAAAGCAATCAAATCGACGATAGGAATTTCTTCCCATACCATTATGCCGAGCTCGTCGCATGCATGCAACACTGCATCGTCCTGAGGGTAGTGCGCCAAACGGACAAAGTTTGCTCCCATGTCCTTGAGCAGCTGCATATCCCTGCGGTGCATCTCGTCGGAAAGGGCTATGCCCATCGGCTTCTGGTCCTGATGGCGGCATGCTCCCATAAGCTTTATGGGCTTGCCGTTCAACTTGAATCCCTCTTTCGTGTCGGCACTGAACCATCGCACACCCAGAGGAACACGCACAAGGTCCTTCAGCTCCTCGCCGCGCACATCTTTCAGCGTCACTTCCACGCTGTAGAGATAAGGGGTGTCGGGCGACCATAGCCGTGGGTTGTCCAGCAATAGCCGTTCCTTGAAGTCATACGCTCCGTCGGCATCTATACGGACCTTGCGCATGGTGCTTGCCACCGTTTTGCCATCGGCATCCAGCACCCGTATGCCTAACTTCAGCGCGGCACGCAGCGCATCATGGTTTTCCAATGTGCCGCGCACACTGATTTCAGCCTCGTCTTCGTTCACCGAGGGCAGATCTACGTAAACGCCGGAAGATGCATAGTCGGTAAGCTTGACATGCTGCTTGTCGGCACTTATGAGCCACACATTGCGGTAGATGCCGCCGAAGATGGTGAAATCGCCCGACAATGGGGGGATGCGGTCGTTCTGATTATTGACGTGCACCATCAGTATATTCGGGACATCGGTCCTTACTTTGTCTGTAATGTCTGTGCTAAAGGCCGAGTAACCTCCTTTGTGAGTGGTGAGAAGTTCTCCGTTGAGGTAAACATCTGCCAGAGAGTTTACGGCATCAAATTTCAGGTAGAGCTGCTTGTTGTGCATCTGTGCAGAATCTATAAGGAATTCTTTCTTATACCATGAGGAAGCTCTGCGGTATTTGCCGGTCGAATAGGCATCCGTATTCCACGTATGGGGCAGGTGTACCTGCTGCCATTCCCGGTCGGGGCATTGTGCTTGCTGCAAGCTTTTGTCGTCGCATGCTGCATAGTGCCAGCCGTCGTTAAAACTTTGCACCAGGCGTCCGGCATTCACCTCCGGGCACATGGCATACAGACTCAAAATTAATAGAAATATGTGCTTCAAGTTTTTCATGTTTTTTGCTGTAGAAGTTTGCTGCAAAGTAAAGGAAAGTGCGCAAAAGAGCTGCCTCCTCTTCCTACGACAAAAGTACTTCTGCCGCAAAACACAAAATGGCGAAGTACTATATTGCTACTTCGCCACTTTCTATGTTGCAGAGAATCAATTATCTGAAATTTATCATAAAATCGGTCAAGCTTTCCTCGGAGGACAAGTTCAGTTTTTTGCGCAAACGATATCTTGCCGCATCAACGCCACGGGTAGAAATGTTGAGTAGTTTGGCCATGTCCTTGGTGGGCATATTCAAGCGGAGCAAGGAGCAGAATCGCAAATCGCCGGGGGTAAGGTCGGGATATTGCATCTTCAAATTTCTGAAGAAGTTTTCGTGTATGCAGTCGAAGTTTGCCTGGAACATCGTCCAGTACTCCGCATCGGAAACGATATTTGCATTGACCAAAGCAAGCAGCTTATCCAGATTTTTACGGCTATACTGTCCCGAGAGTTTTTGCTGCTGTATTTCTTCTTTCAACGAATTGAGAAATTCCTGATGGGCGATATTTGTCATCACAACGCCGGACAGCTCCTTGCTCTTGGAGCGCAAATCAGATTCGAGCTGTTCTTTTTCCAATGCGATGATTTTCTTCTGCTGACATTCCAGCTCCGCTCTATGGGCTATGCGCTGCTGCTCTATGGCACGGACCTTTTTCTTTTTCAATGAATAGTAAACAAAATATTGCAACAATGCCAGAACGCCTATTCCCAACACAACGTAGACACCCAACGCCCAATACGACAAATACCATGGACGCGGAATCTCAAACGGAAACTCTACCGAGGACAGAACCCTGTCTGCTGCATCGCATACTTCTGCCCGAAAGACATATTTGCCGGATGGAAGCTGGGAATATTTCTTTTGCAGATAACGCTCTCCGGACATCCATTGGTCCGAATATCCGTCGAGACGGTATCTTATTTTATATGTATAATCATCGTAGGCCGGATAGCTCAAGTCGAAACTCACCGTGTTGAAACTCGGACGCACTTGTGCACCTTCACCGATAGGGAGCACATTTCGTTCGCCGGTGAGTTCGTCTATGGCTTCGATTTTAGAAATCGACAACGAACGCTTGGCAGTCGATTTATACAATGACGCGCTGTCTGTTTCTATACGGGCAATAGCATTGTTCATGCAAAGATAGGACCGGCGGCTCTTAGGGTCATAAACCACGCTGGAACGGTCTTCCATTGCCACATCAAACAAGGAGTATGGTATTTGCATTTCTATCCTGAACATATTAGGCATGCATTTCACCAGCGAAACCATACGGTCGGCTACAAACCAATATTTGTCACCTCCGGCATGGCTCACGTTGATGATGCCTTTCAAGCCCGGCAGCTGCTTATTTATCGTTTGATAGGGAACTATGGAGTCGGTCAGGTCTTCATAGGTATAAAAACGTTCTCCGTCGGAAAAAGCCACACGACCGTTAATTTTGAACAATGCAATGTTGCCTCTTTCTGCATCGCCCAATCGTTCATATTTCTTAATCCCTGTCACGTGTTTCATATCCGGGCTGATTCGAAAACGATACAGTCCATTTCGCAAATGCTTTGCCCATACATTATTTTGATGGTCAACCTCGATGTGTAGGATCATTTGACTGAAACCGTCCAGCGAGTGGCTGAAGCGATATGTTCCCGAAGCTTCTTCATCATATAAATCAAGCAGTGTATATGTTCCCGCCAATAAATATGTCTGTTCCTTCAGTTCGATTTTTTCCATGCACATACCACCTTTCGAATCGGATAATAATTTCGATTGAAGCCCTGACACGCAGAACGTGCCCTTGTTGTGCCCGCAGAAAATTTTTCCTCCCATCTCATCGACATACCAGGCTTGCTCTTCAAGGCCGGGAACCAATTCCAGATTTCCGCCGGCCCTGAGCCTGTACAAGCCTTGATTGGATGCTATATATGCTTCATCTTTACGAATCAGGACATCATAAACCATGCCTATCTTGCGAAATGGCGGTTCGTAATAATATATCAACGAGTTATTGTGTATATATGCAATGCCTTCGTCCAATGCCACCCAGATGTTGTTGTCTTCATCACAATACAGCCCCAAAACTGTGTTGTTATGCAAATTATTGTCTGTATTGACTTTCCATAGCAAGTTCCCATTTTTGTCTAAAGCATATACTCCATCCGAAATGGTGCCTATCACATAGCAGCCGTCCTTGGTCATCACGGCTCGGTTGATGGTGTGCTTTTTAAATATGTCGTCACAGTCGGTTTGCCATTTTTTTAACACTCCGTCGCCATAGGTGAAACATCCCTGATTGCGGGTGAGCAGCAATGTTGCATTGCCATATGGCAGTCCGAAAAGCACATCGCTGTTTCCCAGCTGTTCCCTGGGGATAAGCTCGTCCATCTTCCGGTCGGAAAAACGGCACAGCCCGCCGTTTATTTTTTGAGTATAGAATGTATCTCCTACTTGAAAGAGGTTTAGCGGAAGGCCGTCGGTCCTGAAGCTTTCCACCGATTGTCCGTCATAGGAAAAGAAAGAACGAAACGATTGGAACACAATCTTGCCATGCACGGTTAGAATGTTCCAGATTTCATCATTTTGAAAATCAAAGTCTTTCACTTCTGCTTTCAGCGAATGATATTCGAGCGTATTATACGGGGTACGGACAAAATAACCGAATTCTTCGTAGGAACCAACGTAAATCCTCTCATCCGTGCCTATATAGACAGAGCGTACAATGCCTTGTGTGGGCAATTCGTGAAGTCTCCAATTTGTTCCGTCATATTCCAGCAAGCCATTGTTGTTGCCAAAAAACATCACCCCTCTTTTGTCCTGCGCTATAGACCAGTTTTGTATGCCGGCATCATAGTCCGACACCGAATAGCTCTTCACAATGGGGGCAAAAGGAATCGTAGCAGCTTGCCCAAAGCTACACAATATTATGCTTAGTATAAATAATACTATGATTCTCATCGGTATAGATTTATGGTATCTTCTCCACAATTGCAAAGTTATCCAAAAAAATCAATAATTGCAAAAAACGCGGTCGCGAAGCCATGGATGCGACCTGCACGTTAGTGCCAAATAGACAATGAAAAGGCGACAGCCTCACCTCGCCCGGTTGGCTGGTTGCGAGCGCGAAGCTATGGAGGCGACCATGCACGTTAGTGCCAAATAGACAATGAAAAGGCGACAGCCTCACCTCGCCCGGCTGGCTGGTTGCCCGGCTACACAGAGGCGTACATTTTTTGAAATGTTGGCTGACGGTTTGCTGCCGTTGCGAGGTGGGGACACCTCGCCTCCATAAGCTTCGCGACCGCATTTGTTGCCCAAAAAAAGCAGCCGCCCGGATGGGCGGCTGCGGCGTATTGTGCTTTTCTGTCGTTGCTTAGCGAACGAGGATTTTGGTAGCCTTGTTGCCCTGACGACGGATGTAGAGACCGTTTTCGGGGTTGGCTACGCGAACGCCCTGCAGGTTGAAGTATTCAACGGGAGCGTTGTTGTTGTTTTCAACGGCAATGTTGTTAACACCGCTGGAGGCCTTGTCGGAGATGCGGATGTTGTCGAGGTAGAACGAACCGTCAACTTTCTTGCCGTCACCTTCGGGCCAGCCAAGGCCGGCTGCTTTAGATGTCGAAATCAGGAAGCGGAGGGTGTTGGGTGTGAAGTTGTCGCAATCTTCGTAGAGGTTGAAACATTCATGTTTCCATGCATAGGGGTCGCCGGTCTGCATGTTGTGGTGGATTTCGGGGATGAAGATAGCGGCTTCGTCCTGCTGGGCAACTTGGAGAACAGCTTCGGAGTATTCGCCGTTAGCGTTCTTGGTGGGGCACCAGTCAAATTCGAAGTAAACATTTTCGGCATCTTCGGGGATGGTTACCGAAGGTAGACATACACCACCGAGGATGTTGTCGACACCGAAGCGGATATAGCCCTTGTGAAAACGATAAACGTAGTAGCTGGCGTGAAGTTTGCCATCGAGAATCCAGCAGAGGAAGTTGTTGGGCTTGCAGAATTCTTGTCCACCGGCAACAGTTACGAGGGTCGGGTCCATGAAGGCAGTCTTAATGGTAGCGCCGTTGGCAGCGGGAGTTTCGTCGAACATGCTAATACCGAGGTCGCCGGTGGTGTCGTTGGTGCCCACGGGGTCGGTGAAGTCGAGAAGGCCGTACCAGGGTTCGAACATCTTGTTGAAGTCTTCGCTGTACCATACGTTGCCTTCGCCTTCGTTGCCGCCTTCAGCTTCGCCATAGACAACCTTCAGGTTGTCGAGACACCAGCGGTGTTTGCCCGATTTTGCAACACCCCAGTATTCGGCTGTAGGCTGGATAAAGATGCGGGTTTTGGGTGTGATTTCGAAGTCGGTGAGGTCGATGCTTGCTTCGAGCCATTTGAGAGGTGAGCCTGCGGGCAGGTTGTGTGTCACCTGGTCGATTACTTCAGTTCCGACAATGATGTCGAGTGTAACTTCATCAACATCGCCGATATAGTAATTGCCGTTTTCATCTTTGGGGCAGGCTGCCCAGGGAGCCCAGTTAAAAGTAAGGGTTGCAGGTGTGCCGATAGGTTTTACGAAGTCTTCGGCTTGGCCGTCTGCGGGCTGGAAGCGGAAGTTGGCTTGTGCATCGGTTTTGCCGAATTTAAGCCAGTTTTTGCCAAAGTAGTAGGAGTTGGCGCCCATGTACTGGTTTTCCTGATTGCCGTTTTTGTCGTAACCTACACACCAGTAGTTACGTTCTTTGCCCTGGATGGCGTTGCGGAGGTAATATTTACCTTCGGTATCGCCTTTTTCTTCGTCGAGGATGAAGGAGCTGTCGGTGCGGGGTGTGCTGGTTTGGTAAGCTTCTGCGCCTTCGAGTGCAAAGTTGTCAACTGCATTGTTGGGAGCGACCCACGGTTCGATAAATTCGAAGTCTTCGCTGAAAAGCACGACTTCTTCTGCATTAGCGTAGCTTGCGGCACCGGCTAAAAGCAGAGCAGGGAGTAAAAGTTTTTTCATGATTTTTTGAGGAGGAGGGTTGATTGTTAATAATTGTGTTTATTGAATGGTGTTAGGTTTGTGCTTTCGGTGGCAAAGGTATGAACTATTTTTGTAACAGGCAAATATTTACTCAAAAAATTTAGTAATAGTTTGAATCTGCAGCGCGAAGCCATGGATGCGACCATGCACGTTAGTGCCAAATAGACAATGAAAAGGCGACAGCCCCACCTCGCCCGGTTGGCTGGTTGCCCGGCTACACAGAGGCGTACATTTTTTGAAATGTTGGCTGACGGTTTGCTGCCGTGCGAGGTGAGGACACCTCGCCTCCATGGCTTCGCGCTCGCATTTGCTAAAAGGACACCTCGCATCCATGGCTTCGCGACCGCATTTGTTGCCAAAAAAAAGCAGCCGCCCATCCGGGCGGCTGCGGCATATTGTGCTTTTGTGTCGTTGCTTAGCGAACGAGGATTTTGGTAGCCTTGTTGCCCTGACGACGGATGTAGAGACCGTTTTCGGGGTTGGCTACGCGAACGCCCTGCAGGTTGAAGTATTCAACGGGAGCGTTGGCGTTGTCTTCAACGGCGATGTTGTTAACGCCAGAGTTAATGCTTTCGCAGTAGCGGAGGCTGCCGAGGTACCAATTGGCATTGGCTGCGCATACGCCACCGCTGACGCACTGCGAGCTGATGTTTTGGAGAACGGGGTTGAAGGAGGCCATAGGAGTGAAGTTATATTCGAACAGGTCGACAACTTCGGTTATCCAACGATAGGGTTCGCCGGTCTGCATGTTGTGCTTGATGCTGGGAACGATTGCGTTTGAGCTGCGCGAGGTGAGTTCGAGCTCTGCGTCGTCGTATTCGCCGTTAGCGTTCTTGACGGGGCACCATTCGAAAATCAGGTAGAAGCCTTCGGCATCTTCGGGAACTGCGAATTTGCGGGCACGGAGACCGCCGGTGGTACCGGGAAGACCGATACGGAAGTAATCCTTGGCAGCCTGAACGGTGGTGTAGTCGCCCGAGTTGGGGTAGAGACGGGTTTCGTAACCGGGATGACCCTCTACGAAGAATTCAGGATTGAGCGAAGAGCCCATCATGTATTGGAATACGGTGTAACCGTCGATTGAAGATGTTTCCTTAACGGCAACAGTCTTGGCGTTAATGTCGTCGGTGCCCACGGGGTCGCCAAGCTGGTCGGCTTCGGCCCAGGGTGCGAGCCATGCAAAGTTGTCTTCGTAGAATACGCGGCCTTCACCGGGTTCGGGGGTGTCGCCGCCGGCGTTGTCGTAGGTTACTTTAATGTTGTCCATGCACCAACGTTTAACAGAGGGATCGGGCCACTGGCTGTCGGCGTTGCGGACAGTGATTTTGGTGTCGGCGTTGATTGTTGCTCCGGTGAGTTCTACCGAAACGGTATTCCATGCATAGTCGGCACCATCTTCGAGGTAAACCAAATCGATGGGATATTGCACTTCTTCTTCGCCGTTGGCTACGATTGCAACAAGTTCAGTTTTGTCGAATACGCCTGAACCTTGACGAATTGTGCAAAATGAGAACGAAAGAGTGGCTGTTTCGCCGGCGGGTACTTCCATTGAAGGAAGGATGATGCCGGACTGATAGCCTGTCAGACCGAATTTAAGATAGTTTGTCTGCAGGTAAACGTTCTGATTTGCGGGACGGTCTTTGTCTTTAGAAGGATCCTTTACACTTATGAAACTGTATCCTTTTTCCAAAAGAGTATCCCATGTGGAGACACCTTCTATTTTGCTGGTGCTGAGCTGAGGGCAATATTCATCTGAATTGTTTTTGCCAACAGTATCGCCGGCAGGACCTTTGCTGCCGCCGACAGCAGACCAGGGTGCGAGCCATTCGAAATCTTCGGAGAAGACAACGACTTCTTCTGCAGTAGCATAGCTTGCTGCGCCGGCTACGAGCAGAGCAGAAAGTAAAAGTTTTTTCATGCTTAAAAAATTAGGTTAATGATTGTGTTTGTTATGGGAGGCCTGCTTAAGGTCTTCGTCGGCAAAGTTATAAAAAAAAATTTTAACAGCAAAGAAAAAAACGAAAAATAATTAAGCTCTTTTCTTTCAAAGCGAAAAAAAAGCGAAAAAGCGAATGCGAAGAGGAGTGAAGAGTGGGGCAAGCGCAAAACTGTCGAAGACAGTTCCTTTGACTAACCCCAGCTTTACGAAGTTAGCTGGGGCTACGATGCCCACCCAACAAAAACAAGGTCGAAGACCTTGCCCACGTCAGCATTTTTCTCTAACTTTGCCATTATGAGTAAGGTCTGTGCATTATATCATGTGGTAATCAACACAAAGAACCGCAAACTGACAATTCCTGAAAGCCATAAAAGGGAGTTGTATAAATATCTGTATGGCATCCTGGAACATCGAAATTGCAGATTATGGCGAATGAACGGTATTTCAAACCATATTCACATGCTGATTGACCTCCATCCGTCAGTTGCTCTCTCTGAATTAGTACAGGCTCTCAAACAAGGCAGCAGCAGGTGGCTAAAATGCCGCAAGGATTTTCCTGATTTTGAGGGATGGGGAAAGGAATATTATGCCTTCACTGTTGATAAATCAGGAGCAGATGCCGTAATAGACTATATAAAGGGGCAAGAAGGACACCACTATGTAGACAGACAAACTTTTGATGATGAAATGAAGGCATTTTGTCTGGAGTATGGCATAGAATGGCATCAGGGAGCACTGACGTGACGTGGGCAAGGTCTTCGACCTTGTTTTTGTTGGGTTGGCATCGTAGCCCCAGCTAACTTCGTAAAGCTGGGGTTAGTCAAAGGAACTGTCTTCGACAGTTTTGCGCTTGCCTCACCCTTCACCCTTCACTCTTCACTTTTCACTCTTCACTCTTCACTCTTCACTTTTCACTTTTCACTTTTCACTCTTCCGCTAAATTGTTAAAATTTTCTAATGCCGAGTTGCCGTGGGACGAGGATGGAATAATTTTGCTAACTTAGTGCTCTAATACCAACCTTTTCAACACACAATTACGATATGAAACATAACTACTTCTCTAAGAGCTTTGGCCTCGCGGTCTTGGCTTTCGCAATATCGGCTCAGGCTTGGGCCGATACATGGACTATTGCCGGACAGGCCTATGAATCAACCCTTAAAGAGCAAACAACAGTTGCCGAAGGCATTGTGCACAAGCTGTATGTTCTCGGAGGACCCTCGAACATAGAGGTGCAGGTTGTTGAGGTCGACATGTCTTCCGACAAGGTCGACATCACCACCAACAAGGCACAAGCCAACAGCCGTGTCAACGACGACCCTTATTCGTTCAAAACTGTCGGAGCTCAGGCCGAAGAGGTCAAGGCTCGCGGTCTCAAACCCGTTATGGGCATGAATGCCGACTTTTTTCTGACATCAGGCAACCTGAGCCACCAGATGGTCGATGGCACATTCACCCGTTTTGGCAACCTGACGCAGAAGAAGGACCGTCCCCGCTGGTATATGACCGAGCGCCGCACTTTCGGCATGACGCAGTACACCGTCCGCCCAACAATGACCATCTATCGCGGAGGGGCTTCCGAAGGCGAGGAAATCAAGGAGCCCAATACGCTCTACAACAGCATTGCTGTCAACGCTGCTGCAAATGCCCCGACAATGCAGATTTTTACACCCGCTGCAGGCCGAACCACAGGTTCCGAAATGAAAGAGGTATATGCCGAGCTGGTGGAGGGATATCTGGGTCTCGACGGCGTGGCTCGTTTCAAAATTCTTGATTCGTGCACCGACGACGTACACCTTAATAATAATGGCTCCGAAGGTAACTCGGCTCTCGACGAACACTATGTCATTGCCGGCACCAAGGACTTTGGCAAGGAGATTCTGAAGGGTCTCAAACCGGGCGACATTGTTGAATTCGCATTCCCGGCAAAGGATAACTTCAACGAAACAGGGGTGGCCGACACCGACCTGAAGGAACTTATCGGCGGCAGCCTCCGTCTGCTCGTCGACGGCGAGGTGCAGAACCTCACAACCAAGGACCAGGACGGCAAACCGGCACAGACCGCATATTCCGACGGCAATCCTACGGGGCTCGAACCGCGTGCCGGCATTGGATACTCTACGGACAACTCCCGTTTCTTTATGGTGATTGTCGATGGGCGCCGCCCGGGGGCTGCCGAGGGGTGCACGCTGGCCGCTTTTGCCGACATCATGCTCAACATCGGGGCTGAAAACGCTCTCAATCTCGATGGCGGCGGCTCGGCAACTCTCTATAATGCCTTGTCGGGCGAAGTGTGCAACTGGCCCACCGACGGCATGAACTGGAGTGCCGGCATAAAGGGTGGCATGCGTTCGGTTCCCAACTCGCTATGGGTTGTGTCCACCGGCGATTCCGGAGTAGACGGTGTGTTTGGCGATGCAGATGCCGGTGCTCCTGTTGAGTACTACAACCTTCAGGGCGTGCGCGTAGCAAATCCCGCTACGGGCCTATACATCCGCCGCCAGGGCAGCAAAGCCGCCAAAGTCTTCGTTCGCTAAGCTACGATAGAAAAGCACAATACGCGCAGCCGCCCATCCGGGCGGCTGCTTTTTTAGCAACAACACGAGCGCGAAGCCATGGAGGCGAGGTGTCCTCACCTCGCCCGGCAGCAAACCGTCAGCCATACATTTGTAAATGTACGCCTGTGCGTAGCCGGGCAACCAGCCAAGCGTTGCGAGGTGGGGACACCTCGTCTCCATGGCTTCGCGACCGCATTTGTTGCCAAAAAAAAGCAGCCGCCCATCCGGGCGGCTGCGGCGTATTGTGCTTTTCTATTGTAGCTTAGCGAATGAAGACTTTTGTAGCGGTGTTGCCCTGGCGACGGATGTAGAGACCGTTTTCGGGGTTGGCTACGCGCACGCCCTGGAGGTTGTAGTATTCAACAGGAGCGTTGGCATCTTCCACAACGATGTCGTTGACACCCGTGTCGCCGTCTTTATGATAGAGCTGATAGAAGAAGGCGTTTTCAACTTCGAGTGTGTTTTTGTCCATGAGAATACCCACGAGGTTGAGGCTGCCGCCGTTCTCATCAATTTGTTTGATGAAGGTTTTGAGCTGGCGCCATTTCAAGCCGTAATTCCAGGTGTATGTTTCGCCGGCTTTCACGGATTCGGGAATGCTGCCTTTGTGGCCGCGGAATGCGGTGACATAGCGGAATACATCATCGTAGATAGTTTCTACTTCATAAGGTTTCTCGTTCCATCCCTCAAGTTCGAGCATAATCTGACCCCATTGCTTCATTTGGAAATCATTGCTGAAGTAGTTTGTCTGGTTGTATGGACCAACATTGTCCTGAGTGATTTCGAAGCTGAGGATATAGCGTTCGGCGGCATCTTCCATGTCCATAGCAAAAGTTGTCTCGGCATCGATATAGATGCTGTCGCCTGAAACTCGACCTGAACATTCGAGTTTTCCGCGAGCGGGAATGTTGCTCACATAGTCGTACATTTCGAGGAGGCCTTCGAGTTCGACATCTGCGCTATACATACGGTTGAGTACAACAGAGGGGAATGAACCGTCGTTGAAAGTGTTTATGAGGTTTGTGCTGTAGCTCGACTGCATAGCGTCGTCAGAGTGAATACCCACGGGAATAAGTTCGTTTTCGAGGTTTTCACGCGCATATTCGCAAGCAACGATGCCCATTGGGCAGTAGCCGCACCAGGCACCGGTGAATTCTTCCATGAGCACGCGGCGTTTGAAGCCTGTGCCGGCAGCTATAACTTCTATTTCTGTAGCGATTGAAGGAGTAGCGGAATTATTGTCTTCGCCGTTAACTTTGATAATTGTAATTTCTACAGGAATCATGCCGGTTTCGGTCGTAGAAAGAGAGAGTGCGCCCTGAACAGTCATGCCGTAGGGCAGACCTCCGATTTCCATCTCGCCGATAATGGGTTCTGCGGAGCCGACCTTCACCTGGAGAGAGATGTTGTCGATTTTGTTGGCGGCACTATTGGTAAGGGCAAAGACGCAATCGAAAGATTTGTCGGCTTCGGCCACGGGCTGTGTCTGGATGCCTACCATATCGGCACTGTTTTTTGGCAGCTTGTCGCCTTCGAGCGTCATGCCGATGCATAAGAAACCAACTTGGTCGGCAATATTTTGCCATGTCAGCTCTTCGAAAGTAGCGCCGGCATTGGCAAGAGCTACCCAGCCACCTTCTTCACCTGCATGTCCAATACCATCGATGACAATGGGAAGTTCGGTTTCGTTGGGAATTGCGAAATAGTAGCCTACATAGAAACCTTTGCCGGCTTCGATGGTCATGGGTTCGTCGAGGGCCACTGAAATCTGGGTGAATGCATCACCCGGGAGCGTCACTTTTTTGGTAAAGAATGGAGCTTCCTGGATGTCGTTAGTCATAAAGACTGTTGCTTCGGTGAGAGAACTGAAGCGGTTGGTATTGGTGCTTCGCTGGTCGATACCGGTCCAGAATGTGATGTTTTTCACCACGTTGCCGGCAAAAGAAGTAGCATTTTCGGCGGTGAATTCCAATGCACAGGCCTCAATCATGCCGGCTTTAACATCTTGGAACTGTACAGCCTGATAGGGGTCGGCGGCAGGGCTGAAGGGCATAGTCTCGGTAGCGCGCGACGACGCAGATACGAGAGGCATAACATTGGTGGCTTCAACAGTTTTGAAACTGTTGGGATTGGAGCGCAGGTGTTTTGCGGGCTTTAGCTCGATGTCGAGGGCCATGGCCGAGACAGCAACCACACATCCCACGAGAGATAGTAATAGTTTTTTCATTTGCTCTGGAATTAAGTTAATGATAAATTGGTTTATTTCACGTATATTTTGCCAGTTTTGCCAGCCAGGGAGTAGATGTAGCACCCTTTGGCGAGCCCGTCGAGGCTTACGCTGCCGTTGCCGCTCACATTCCGGCTTAGCACGGGAGTGCCAATGATACTGTAGAGAGTAAGCTGCGAAGCCGAAGCGACGTTGTAGTAAAGAGTTTTGCCGCTGAAGCGCACATATGCAGCGGCGGCGATGTTCTCAACACCGGCATTCTTTTTCATTACCAGGGTGAATGAAGCGGGCGAATTTTTGCCGGAGCCGTCGAAAGCTTCGAACTCAACGGTGATTTCGGGCACGGCGGCAATTTCAATTTCAGAATTTTCCCAGTGGAACTCAAGAGGAAGGGTGCTGGCGGCCTGCATCTTAAGGTTGTCTTTCACAACTTCCACGCCCGATCCGCAGAGCCCTCCGCAGCACATCATCACAGTCTCTCCGCTTGTGCATTTAGCAGTAACTTTGATTTTGCTGGAATAGAAGTCGTTGGTCAAAAACAGTTTGGGCTCGTATTTAACCTCGCCCCAGCCATCGCCGAAGTCTTCTACCACCGTAAGGTCGTTGAACTCAACAGTGCTTCCGTTTTCAATGGGTGTCTCGCCGATAAAGAATGTGAGTTTGTTGTTGGCAGCGTTCGCGGCAAAGATAAATGCCAGCGAAGCAAAAAGAGTATAAAATTTCTTCATAAATCGCTTGTTTATTGTAGTTCAGATTATTCGTTTGATTTCTCAACTTTAGTTCGTGCAGCTTGTTCCACGCCGTCGGCACCTTCCACAAATGCCACAATGGATAGATTGTCGGTGTTCCACGTTTCCTTATTTCCCTGGTATTCCACACGCACCTCGGCAGAGTAGGAACGGCTCTGGTGAACACCGTCGACAAGTTTCACGGCATCGCCGTTGACATCGCTAAGCACAGCTCGGAACACATGGTTGTGAACATATTCGCGGTTTGTCGAGCCGTCGGGCATTGTCTGGCGTGCAACAATCCCGTCCTCCACCACCCACACCGTCAGGCGACCGTCGAAGGTGGCCAGGGGTTTTAGCGTACATTCCACAACAATGTTCTTGCCCTCGTCGTCGAGCATGGCTGAAAGATCGATACCGGTTCTCGGTTCTTTGTCGAGCTCGGCTCGCAGCGCAGATGCCCATCCTTCGGGATTGAGGGCCCCGCTGCTGCGGTTCACAACGCCTTTAGGCCATTCGTTGATTCCCCAGCGGTCGTTGTAGGTGTTGCCTTCGGGCTGCATGAGGCCCACCTGTCGTTTGGAGGGAGCGATGCCGAAGCCTCCGCAGTGAACGGCAACGGGAATGACTGCATCGCCGTATTGTTCGATGAATCGGTCGATGCTTTCGTGTGCTGTGGGACAGTTCATGCACTTCTGCCCGGTGAAGTCTTCGAGCAGTACGGCACGCTTTGGCGTTACGCCTTCCACTTCGATAAAGCGGTCGTCGGTGGCAATATCGTCGCAGCCCGTAAAGAGAAGAGCTGCCGCAAGGAGAGAGAATATATATTTTTTCATTACTTACAAGTTAGAGCTTATGTTGCTTCGCAACGAGTTATAATTATGCATTATGCATTTTAAATTCTTAATTTTCAAAAAGTATAAGCATAGGCGATTTGGAAGCCGCGTGTTGCGGGCACCCATCGGCATACGCCGCCCGAGCAGTTGAAACCGGCGCGAGTGCGTCCATAGCTCAGCTGCAGACGGTTGGAACGGTAGTTACCGGCCACGCCGAAGTTATAGTAGTGAGTGTGTGTGCTGCCGAAGTTCCACATGTCCGAAGCCGTCACCATCAGATATGGAGCAATCGAGAGCTCCACAAGGCCGTAGGCCCAGTCTTTGTCGTCCTGGCGAGTCTGCAGGTACTGCAGCTCGTTTCGGAGAGTGAAGCGGTCGTCGATTTTCCACTTGGTGTCAACCACAAAGATATTGGCCTTGATCTGGCCGCCGTGGCCTTCGATTGCCGTCTTGTCGTAGTACTGGTTCATGTACATGAACGTCTGGTTCACCGAGCGGCTCCACTTCTTTTCGATCTGGATGTTGAAGTCGTGGTAGTAGCGCTTGCCCATGCCGAAGAATGAGGTCTTGCTTCCGTCGGTACCTGCAATAGTGCCGGGAATCAGTTCCTTCGGGTCTTTGTGGTCGAGGGCGCGGATATAGGAGGCGTTGATTTTGAGTTTGGTGCCGTAGCGACCGCCAAGGGCGGTGCGACGTTTAAAGGTGTAGGAGAAAGAGCCCTGGAACGCCCATTCGCCGGGAGCTGCCTGAGTGGCATAGGGATAGAGGGCCGGCAGGGCGTAGGTGTGTAGGTAGGCAAAAGCCGGCATATTGTTGAGGAAGGCCGAAGTGCCGCTCATGTCGCGCTGGCTGCGGAAGGCCATGTTTTCGCTGCGTTTGGCCTGCACCAGAGCGCTGAGGCCCGAGCGAGAATAGGATGCGCTGAGCATGACGGCCGTCCCTTTGCCGTAGGTATATTTATTGTCGAACGACGGGTCCTGTCCCTTCCAGGCAAATTCGCCCATCAGGGTTACGTTTTGTTTCTGGAACTGCGAGCGGAGGTCGAAGGCGTTCACATTTTCGGGCAGGTTGAGAATATAGTCGGTGCCTTCAATGCCCACGTCGGTTTTGTCTTCGTGCTTGAGCACGTATGATGCGCCGAAGGTCCAGGTAATGTTGCGCTTGCTCAGGCCGCTGAATAACTGTTCGAGCGAGATTTCGGCATCGGCGCCATAGACTTGCGACTTTTTATGCCAGTCCCAGTAGCGTCGTTGGAGACCGCCGAGCACGGTGAGGCGCACACCGGGGATTGCCGTCACCTTGAGGCGACCGCCACGTATGCTGTTGTCGATGCCCAACGCACGTTCTTCGTATGTGCGGAGGATGAAACCGCTGCCAAACTGCTCGTAGAAGTCACCGGCAGTGAGCTCGAAACCTTTGAAACGCCCCTTTGCATAGATGTGTGGAATGCCCCATCCTGCAAAGTCGTTCTCATAGCCCGGCAGAGGCCATTTCATGAACTCGGCACGCACGCCGGCATCCACATATCGGCTGATGAGGTTGAGGTCGGCATAGGTGTTGAATAGTTGTTTGTGGCTGTATGTGCCGGTGTTGATGGCCTCGTCCTCTTCGGGAAATAGGATGTCGGCCTGCACGCTGCCGTGCAGGGCCACGCCGCCATCGCCGATGTTGATAGCGGAGGCAGGTATTGCGCCGCCCACGAAAGAGCCTATGGCGGCAAGAGCAAGTAGTCTGGCTATTTTCATAATGCTCGCGCAGAGATGAGTAGCTGTCTTTTATTTTTTCTTGGCGGCTTTCTTGTTTTTGAGGCCGCGAATAGTTTTGATAATTTCGGTTTCGGAGCCGTCGGTATAACCGGAGTGTGTGTATACCACTTTGCCGTTGCCGTCGACAACAAGCACGTGGGGCACCATCTGCAGGCCCAGGGCACGGAAGAAATCGCTATTGCTGTCCAGCAGCACGTCGTACTCCCAGCCTTCGGCATCGACAAGAGGTTTGACCTTGTTGGCGTTCTGTGCTTCGTCGATGGATACGATATACATCTTCATGCCGGTCTCATCCTGCCAGTCGGCATATACCTCGTTGATTGCTTTGAGCTCACGCATGCAAGGTTTGCACCATGTGGCAAAGAAACTGATGGCAAACGGTTTGCCTCCATTGTTCAGTTTGGCAGTGTCGATGCTGCGTCCTTTGAGGTCCTTCACCGTAACGGAGGGGAGCTGGGCATAGCCGTCGATGGCAAAAGCCATGCAGAGCACCAGAGCTACAATCGATGTGAATTTCTTATACATTTCAGTGTTTCGTAAGATTAAGACAATGCCCACGGGGAGGGCAATCAGCCCTTTCCCCATGGGTTTTTTATTGTTTAGAGTGTATTATTTGACAAGTTTTTCGCTCTTGACAGTGCCGTCGGCGTATGTTGTCTTCACAACATAGACACCTTTGGCAAGCTGAGCAGCCTCGGCAGCGGCGGGAGTAACGTTATTGAGCAGGCAAACGCCGCCAACATTATATACGCTCACAGCCACGGCATCTTTTGCGGCCTCGACGGCAGCGACACCGGTGTTGACCTTGTCAAGTTCGAAGAGGGCTGTTTCGGCATTGTTGTATGGTGGCCACAGGGGCACGCACGAGAAGGAGATTTTCTTGAGGTCGGCCGATGCGGAGGCAATACCCAAGGTAAGCATATCGATAACATCGATGTCTCCGGTTTCCATATTGTACACTTCGATTTCGTGCAACATGTTTTCTTCCATCCATGTTGCCACTTCTGCCGAAAATTCGCCGAGATAGTCGGCAAACGGTGTCACTATACCATCTTTAACGATATAGGCGGGATAGATCACATCGGTTTCGAAGCCTGTTGCTTTATTGTAGGAGCCAAGAACCACGTCGTTGTCGGGCACGGCGGTGACGATCATGCCGTAGCCGGGGGCGATATATTTCTCTACAGCATCGGTTTCGATGTCGATGCAATATACCTCGTAAGTGTTAGGATCCCAGAAGGATTCACTTTGAATTTCATTGCTCACATAATATTTCTTGCCGTCGGGGCTAAGGAATACATTGTTGAACACAAAGTTTGGCGAAGAATACAAAATCTGGTCGAAAGCCTCGTAGAATGCCATAAGCTTTTCGTTGTAAGCTTCGGCGAGTACATTATATTTTTCGATAGCTTCGTTGTATGCTGCCAGTTGTTCAGGGGTGAGGTAGTCGGTTTCATTGGGAAAGAGCGCCGGATCCCATGTCTGCTGGTATTTTGCGTATGCTTCATCATAGGCTGCTTTTGCTTCCTCCGACATGTATTGCTGTGCACTGGGCATTTCCGGGCCTTCTCCGGGGTCTTCGGGGAGCACAACACCGTCGGGATTGAAAAGGCCGAGTCCGGGGAGCTTGTAGGACCATTCACCGTTTTCGTCCTGGATATAGACGATGGGGAACTGAAGCATGCCTGAATATTCGGTAATCTGTCCGGCAATCACCTTGCCGTCGTGGCTTATGGCGTTGGCGGTAATGTACTGAGGAATGCGGCCCAGCGGCACTGTTTCGGGCACGGGAAGCATGATGGGGTCGGAGTATGTACCGTCGGCCTGACGATCCCAGTAGCAGGGGCTGAGCATGGTCTTGTCTTCATCGATGGTCATCTGGTAGACACCGAGGCTGCCGCAGATGCGCGAGCCGTCGGGGGTGATGCTGTTCACACAGTTGGTGGCGTTTTCTTGCGAGCCTTTGGCCGAAAGTTCTTTCCACACGCCGTTTTCGTAGTATGTGGTGGAGCTGTTATTGTTGTCGGAGCACAACAGTATGCCGGTGTTGCTCAGAACGTTGCCGTTACCCACCTGGTAAGATTCGTTGTAGTCGAGATAGTTGCCGTTGTCGTCGGTTGCCGGTGTGAAGACGGTCATCTTGCCTTCGGAAAGGTTGAAGAAAGTGGTGGTCTCATTAAATGAACCGGCAGCATACTGGCCGTTGGGCGAAATATACTGGATGGCGGCATTTTCGTAGACCTTGGCGAAATTATCTTCGGCCTGTGCCATAGAACCGACTGACAGGGCTGCAAGAGTGAGAAGTAAAGATTTTTTCATTCAGTATAATGATTAGGTAAGACATTGTAAAACTTTCACATTCGGCACGAAAACTATGCATCCAGTCATACTCTTGCGGCTCAAATATGTCGTTTCGTTCGCAAAGTTAAATCATTTTTACGAAAAAACCAAGCAAAATCGGCACAAAAGTTGCATTAACAGCCGAAATTTAACATTTTGCCGCTTATGTCCCCTTCTCAGTTGCAGAAGGAAGCCCCTCCGGCTGACAAACCGGCACTGAATCAGTTCAAGCCTAATCGGATAACCAAAACAAAGGCGGCGAGGACAGCGACAAGAACTGCCGAGGCGATAATTGCCGTCACGGCAAGACGATGCAGCGCGCCCTTGGTCTTGTTGGCTGCAATGAAACCTAACACCAGCCCGAAGGCGGCAACAATCATGGCAATGATGCCGCTGGTCATGAGAAGGAGGATATATGATGCCAGGGCCACACCGGCTGCCGACCATGCAAGGACACGTCCGGAGCCTCCAGATTTTATGATTACAGTTCTTTCGGGCTCGGACGCTTCGGCATGCCTGGCTCCATCTTCGTTAGTTTTAATTGTAGTGTTGTTAGTTATATTATTGTCCGTGTTCATTGCTTAGCGTTTCTTTTGGCAAAGTTAATTATTTATAATTATAACACCAAACTTCGGGCAATGTTGAATAAGCACCTCCGGTGCTTATCAAAGCATTGCGACTAACGAGCCACAGGAGAATCTTCGGCAAGCACCGTACAAGCGAAACTTGAATCAATGAAATAATCGCTACCGGCTTTTACCTTTACATTGCAGAATAAACCGTTAACACTATTTAACATCGAATGCTGATGATGGAAAGATTTGTTAACAGTACGTCATTTTGTCGTGCTATTTTGTTTATAAACAAAGGCAAAGAATGTAACTTTGCACAGTAAAACAAGAAGGAAAGAAACTTTATGAGTAACATACTCACACAATTGCCGCGAACACTCAGCCGTCGCTATGCTTCCGAGCGCGAAGCTTTCCGGACCATAAACATGGATACGAAAAGCCTTGTGCCCACAACATGGCTTCAGTTTGCCGACCAGGTCGACAAGGTGGCCTATGCACTCGAAGTGTTGGGAATCCGCCCCGCCGATATGGTGGCAGTCTTCGCTCCCAACTGCCCCGAAATACTCGTTACCGACTTTGCCTGCTACCGCAACCGTGCGGTACCCGTATCGATATATGCCACCTCGAGCCCCGAACAAGTGCAGTATATAGTGAACGATGCCGGCGCGAGGCTGATATTTGCAGGCAGTCAGAGCCAGTACCGCGCAGCACGCAGCATAGTAGAAGGCTGCCGCACAGTGATGAAAATAATAGCCATCGATGCCGATATCGATATAGACAGGGACGATGACAACACCCTGCGCTTTTCCGACCTTTTAGAGCTCGGAGCCGTGGCAAGCGTCAAATGCCGCGCCGAGGTGGACAAACGCACCGCCGAAGCACGACCCGACGATATTGCCACTCTGATATATACCAGCGGCACCACCGGCGAGCCCAAAGGCGCCGTTCTGCCGCACAGCTGCTTCAATGCCCAGCTGCCCATTCACCACGAGCTTCTGACCATGCTCAGCGATGCCGACACTTCAATCTGCTTCCTGCCTCTGAGCCACATATTTGAAAAGGCATGGACATATTTCTGCCTCAGCGAGGGAATAATAGTGTCGATCAACAAAAACCCGCGCCAAATCCAGGATGCCATCAAGCTTGCACGGCCAACGTGCATGTGCTCCGTGCCTCGTTTCTGGGAAAAAGTGTATGTGGCCGTGCAGGAGAAAATCGGCACCATGAAGGGCCTCCCAAAACTGATGGTGCAGCGTGCCCTCAAAGTAGGTGCCAAACGCAATCTCGAGTACGCCCGCCTGGGCATAGAAGTTCCGCGGCTCCTCGAAATGAAATATCGCTTCTACGACCGCACCGTCTTTGCCAAGCTGCGAGCCGCCATAGGCATAGACCACGGCAACATATTCCCCACAGCCGGGGCCCCGCTCTCGTCGACCATCGTGGAATTTCTCCAAGCCTGCGGCATAAACATTGTGGTGGGCTATGGCCTGTCGGAGACCACAGCCACCGTGTCGTGCTATCCAATGGTTGGTTATGAAATAGGCACCGTGGGCACAACGCTTCCCGGAATACAAGTGAAAATAGGCGAACAGAACGAAATACTTGTCAAGGGCCCCACGGTGATGCGCGGCTACTACGGCATCGACGACCCGGAGCACAAAGTGTTTACTGCCGACGGCTGGTTCCGCACCGGCGATGCCGGTCTGTTCGACCAAAACGGAGCCCTTATTCTCACTGAACGTCTCAAGGACCTTTTCAAAACCTCAAACGGCAAGTATATAGCCCCACAGGCCATAGAAAGCCGCCTTGGCGAAGACAAATATATAGAGCAAGTGGCAGTTATCGGCGACCAGCGCAAGTATGTGACGGCAATAATCATACCGGCTTTCGAAGCCCTCAAAGACTATGCGCGCCGCCACCAGATTTCGTTCAATTCGCTCGAAGACCTGGTGCAGAATGCCGAAATCAAAAAGTTTATCGCCGAACGTATCGAACGACTTCAGAAAGGCCTTGCCGGTTTCGAAAAAATAAAGCGCTTCACTCTCCTCCCTCGCGAGTTCACCATCGAGAACGGCGAACTCACAAATACTCTCAAAATACGTCGACCAACCATCAATGCCCACTATGCCAACGAGATAGAGGCTATGTACTGTTAAGACCATGAAACTTGCCGCAACCATAGAAAAAGCCGCCGAGCCCGAAAAAGCCATTCTTGTGGGCCTCATCACTCCGCAGCAGGACGAAGAAAAGGCCAAGGAATATCTTGCCGAGCTGGCGTTCCTTGCCGAAACCGCCGGTGCCGAATCGGTGATGTTCTTAACACAGCGCCTCGACTACCCCAATCCCCGGACTTTTCTGGGCAAAGGAAAGCTCGACGAACTCAAGCATATCATAGAGGAACGCGGCGATATTTCAATGGTCATTTTCGACGATGACCTCAGCACAAAGCAGGTGCTAAACATCGAACGCGAACTCGGTGTGAAAATTCTGGACCGCACCAACCTGATTCTGGACATCTTTGCCAAGCGTGCACAGACTGCCAGCGCAAAAACACAAGTGGAACTGGCTCAGTACCAGTACCTGCTGCCGCGTCTCACCCGCATGTGGACGCACCTCGAACGCCAGCGAGGCGGTATAGGCATGCGCGGGCCGGGCGAAACGCAGATAGAGACCGACCGCCGAATTATCCTCAACAAAATATCTCTTCTCAAAGAAGAACTCAAGGCCATAGACCGTCAGAAGGCCGTGCAGCGAAAAAATCGCGGCAAGCTCACACGTGTGGCCCTGGTAGGATATACAAACGTGGGCAAGTCTACAATGATGAACCTCCTGAGCAAGAGCGATGTATTTGCCGAGAACAAACTCTTTGCCACTCTCGACACCACGGTGCGCAAGGTGGTGATCGACAATCTGCCATTCCTTCTCACCGACACTGTGGGCTTTATCCGCAAACTGCCCACACACCTTGTCGATTCGTTCAAATCGACACTCGACGAAGTGCGCGAGGCCGACATACTTGTGCATGTTGTGGATATTTCCCATCCCAATTTCGAGGAGCAAATCGAAGTGGTCGACCGCACGCTGCGCGAGGTGTGCAACGGAGCTGACAAGCCTATGATTCTTGTGTTCAACAAAATCGATGCCTTCAGATGCACACCCAAAGATGAGGACGACCTCACGCCCAAACAGAGGTGCAACCGCACTCTCGACGAACTCAAAACTTCGTGGATGGCAAAAATGAACGATAACTGCGTGTTTATCAGTGCTAAGAAAAACACAAACATCGACGAGCTCAAACAACGCCTCTACACCATGGCTCGCGAAATTCATCTTACACGTTTCCCCTATAACGACCTTTTATTCCAAGATTATACAGAGCAATGAAAAAAGCACTCGGATTTGCTACACGCCAGATACATGGCGGCCTTCATCCCGGCGATGCCGGAAATGCGCGCGGCCTCGCCATCGTTCCAACAGCGGCATATCGTTTCCCCTCCTGCGAGTACGCAGCCAATCTTTTTGAACTTTCACAGCCGGGCAACATCTACACCCGGCTGCAAAACCCCACCACCACCAGCTACGAAGAACGCATGACTGCCCTCTACGGCGCTTCGGGAGCCGTAGCCACGCCTTCGGGCATGTCGGCCATCTTCATCGCCGTTACGGCCCTTGCCAAAGGCGGCGAAAACATCGTAACCACCCCCTTCCTCTATGGCGGAACGTACAATCTATTCCGCCACACGCTGCCCAAGCTCGGCATAGAGGTGCGAATCAGCGAGCACGAAGACCCCGCCGCCCTCGATGCCTTGTGCGACGACAAGACTCGTGCCATATTCTTCGAGTCGATGGGCAACCCCACATGTGCAGTGCCCGATATAGAAGGCATCGCCGACGTGGCCCGCAAACATCAGATTCCGCTGATTGTCGACAACACATTCGGGGCCGGCGGCTATCTGTGCAACCCGCTGGAATGGGGGGCCAACATCATCACCGACTCGGCCACAAAGTGGATCAACGGCCACGGCACGGCCATGGGAGGCCTCATTGTCGACGGAGGCAATTTCGACTGGGGCAACGGCAAATTCCCGCAGCTCGACGGCCCGTCCGAAGGATACCACGGCCTCAACCTGTGGAAGACTTTCGGCAATGCAGCCTTTGCTGTGAAATGCCGTGTGGACGGCCTGCGCGACTTCGGCACATGCCCCTCGCCTTTCGACAGCTATCTGATGTGTCTGGGCGTGGAAACTCTCTCGCTGCGTGTGCGACATCAGGTGGATGCAACACGCCGCCTGGCCGAATTCTGCGCCGCAAGTCCTTATGTTAAAAAAGTGGCATATGTGGGTTTCGAAGACCATCCCTATTACCAGGCCGCCAAGAAATACTTCCGCTTCGGCGCTTCGGCAGTGTTCAATGTAGAGCTGCAAGGCGACATCGACACCACGGTGCGTTTTGTCGAAGCCCTGCAGTTGTGCGCACACATGACCATGATCGGCGACTCCATCACCGTGGTGACACACCCGGCCTCGACAACCCATAAGCAGCTGAGCGACGCCGACCTTGCAGCCGCCGGCGTTACACCCACTCTGCTGCGCATCAGCATGGGCCTGGAGGATGTGGAAGACATTATCGACGATTTCCGGCAGGCTTTCGAAAAAACTGGCATTGAAGTGAAATGATGCACCTCGCCAGGCTCGATGAGCCTCTGCGCCTTGAACTGGGCGGCACGCTCGAACAACCCGAAATTGCCTATCACACTTTCGGCACGCTCAACGCCGAAGGCAGCAATGTGGTGTGGGTGTGCCATGCCCTGACAGCAAACAGCGATGTTGCCGACTGGTGGCCGCACACCGTGGAGGAAGCCGGTTTTCTCGACCCTTCCCGCTGGTTTGTGGTGTGCGCCAATGTCCTTGGCTCGTGCTATGGCACCACGGGGCCGCTGAGCTTGAATCCGGCCACCGGCGAGCCTTACTATGAAAGCTTTCCGCGTCTGACTATGCGCGATGTGGTGGAGGCTCACCGTCGCCTGGCCGGGCACTTAGGCATAGGGCATATCCATGCCGTCGTCGGGGCCTCGGTGGGTGGATTCCAGGCCATAGAGTGGGCAGTGGCCGAGCCGCAGCGTTTTTCGCGTCTGGCTCTCATTGCCACCGCACCCAAGGCCTCGCCGTGGGCCATAGCAATCGACGAGACGCAGCGCATGGCCATATTTGCCGACAGCACCTATGGAGAGCATCGTCCCGATGCCGGGGCTGCCGGCCTTGCCGCGGCACGTGCTTTAGGCCTGCTCACCTACCGCGGCCCCGAAGGCTACAACCTGAGCCAGCAAAACCATGCCGACGCAGCATGCGTGCTGCCCGGGCTGCCTTCGCAACATCGGGCATGCACCTACCAGCGCCACCAGGGCGACAAACTCATCAGGCGCTTCAACGCCTACTCCTACGTGGCCATTCTCGACACCTTCGACACCCACGACGTGGGGCGAGGACGCGGTGGTGTGGAGGCCGCTCTTGCAAGCCTTGGCTCCGAGGGCCTCGACACCATGGTAGTGGGCCTGTCTACCGACCTTATCTTTACGCCCGCCGAGATGCGGCAGCTTGCCGCCATGATTCCCGGCTCGAAGTTTGCCGAAATATCGTCGCCCCTTGGCCACGATGGCTTTCTGGTGGAATATCAACAGCTTAACAAGCTTCTAATACCCTTTATGGAATGGAAAAAATAAACATTGGCCTGGTGGGCTTCGGTACTGTTGGCCAAGCCCTCTACCAAGTGATCAACAACTCGCGCAATGTGCATGCCGAGATAAAGAAAGTGTGTGTGCGTTCGCTCGAAAAACCCCGCAGCATAGAAGTGCCCCAAGGCCTTCTCACCACCAATGTCGACGAAATTGTCGATGATGCCGACATAAACCTTGTGGTGGAGGTAATCGATCAGGCCGATGCGGCATTCGAAATCGTGAGCCGAGCCATGCGTGCGGGCAAGAATGTGGTGAGCGGTAACAAAGCCATGATTGCCAAACACCTCACCGAGCTGCTCGACATACAGAAAGAAACAGGCCGTGCACTGCTCTACGACGCATCGTCGTGCGGCTCCATCCCCGTGATACGCAACCTTGAGGAATACTACGATAACGACCTGCTGCTCGAAGTGAAAGGCATTCTCAACGGTTCGTCGAACTACATCCTGTCGCGTGTCTTCGACCACGGCGAGGATTATGCCGATGCTTTGGCCCGCGCTCAGAAATTAGGCTTTGCCGAAAGCAACCCCACTCAGGATATTTGTGGCTTTGATTCGCTCAACAAGCTGGTAATCATCACCCTCCATGCTATTGGCGTGTATGTGGCCCCGGCCGATGTGTTTGTCTACGGCATCGAACATCTCACAGCCGCCGACATTCAGTATGCCCGCGAAAAAGGCATGAAAATCAAGCTTGTGGCCCAAGTGGTGAAATTCGGCGAAGAAACATTCACAATGTTTGTCATGCCCGAATTTGTCGCTCCGGGCCGCTATATCTACTCGGTCGACGACGAATACAACGGCGTGGTGATCCGCGGTGAGTGCTACGACCGACAGTTCATGTTCGGCAAAGGAGCCGGAGGCTTCCCCACGGCCTCGTCGCTGCTGAGCGACATAATGGCCCTTCGCCACGACTACCGCTACGAATACAAGAAAACGGCCTTCTCTCCCCGGCCTGAATATGTTACCGACATTGCCCTCAAAATCTATGCCCGCTACAGCACAACCGACCTGCACACCTTGCTGCCGTGGCAGAGCATAGACGAGGAATACCGCAGTGCCTCACACCGCTATGTGGTGGGCGAAATACTGATTTCCGACCTATACAAAGCCCGTACAGCCCTCGCCGCCGACGATGTCTTTCTGTGCAACTTCCCTCGTTTCTTCGCCGAAAGAGACAATTGAAGCTCCCCGAACAATTAAAATCAGGCGCCGGACACATCTCCCGATGCCTGATTTTTTATTAACCATACCAAATAAAATTCCGATATAGCAGATTTTATTTGGTATGGCTAATAAAAAGTGCTATCTTTGCCGCATGAAAATCATAGCAAGACAGCAATACATAGACCGTATATTGAAATTTGTAGGCAAAGGCATGATTATAGCCCTTACCGGGCAACGTCGTGTCGGTAAGAGCTACATAATCCGTCAGCTCATAGAGGAGATAGAAGCCGAGAATCCGGAAGCCAACATAATATATATCAATAAGGAAAAGACAAAATTTGACAATATAAGGAACTCCAATGATTTGTCTCGCTATCTCGAAGGAAAAATCATTGAAGGTGTGGAGAATTATCTTCTTATCGATGAAGTGCAAGACATCGAAGGATTTGAAAATACTCTACGAAGCCTGAATGCCGATGAAGAATGTAGGATTGTCATTACTGGAAGCAATGCAAAAATGCTTTCGTCTGAGCTGTCTACCTATATTGGTGGCAGATATATCGAAATTCATATCCAAAGTCTGTCTTACCGCGAGTTCCTTACATTCCACGAACTTGACGATTCCGACGAGAGTCTGCAAAAATATCTTACTTTTGGAGGCTTGCCGCATCTTTATCGTATAGGTTTGGAAAACGAAGATATGGTTTGGGAATATATCCAGAACATATATAATACTATTGTACTGAAAGATGTGGTCCAGCGAGAAGGTCTTCGCAATGTCACTTTGTTCGAAAACCTGATGTCCTACGTCAGCGATAATGCCGGACAGCTCGTCTCGGCTACGTCGCTTTCTAAATATCTCAAATCACAACGCGTGGATCTTACTCCGTTCTCTGCAATTAATTATCTGAAAGCGGCCTCCAATGCCTACATCATCAACAAGGTATCACGATATGATATACATGGTAAACGACTATTGGAAACCAACGACAAGTATTATTTCGAAGACCTTGGGCTGCGGAATATGCTTGTAGGTTCAAATCGCACAGGAGATATCGAGAAAGTGATTGAAAATGCTGTCTATCTTCACCTGAAAAACCTTGGTTATAAGATAAATGTAGGGACATTGCCCAACGGGGAAATAGATTTTGTAGCAGAAAAGGGTGGTCGACCGGTTTATATACAGGTGGCTTATCTGATAGTGGATGATAAAACCTTGGACAGAGAGTTCGGTAATCTGCTTAAAATCAATGATAATTATCCGAAGTACGTAATATCGATGAACCCAATGACCCGCACGCAGGATTACGAAGGCGTCAATCATCTTACCTTGCGTCAATTCCTTAGGTTGGACGAACTATAGACTTCGATGTCATGAAACTATATCATTTTTATTAACCATACCAAATAAAAATCCATTTCCTCAAACTTTATTTGTTATGATTAATAAAATCCGGGCTATCTATTAACGAAAACCATCTTAGGGCTCCAATTCAAGTGCAAAGGTAAGAATAGAATCTGATAAAACCTTGTTATAATCCTCCAAAAGTGGGTTAAAATTCATAGTTATGGAGGATTATAGGTATATTTCAGTTTGGTAAAGGATTCGCGAAAGGCATTTTTTTTGATGGGATTTGCGGCGTGTGAAGTTTTTTTGCTAACTTTGCAGAAGATAGACAAGTGATGACTACTCTCGAAAAGTTAACAAAGATATATAGTGCTGAGCTTGACGGATTTAACGAGCGTATATCGCTCCGTTTGGACAGCCCTAACGAGCTGATGAGCACCATTGTGAAATCGCAGTTGCAGACCCGCGGAAAGCAATTGCGTCCTTTGCTGCTCATTATGTGCGCACGCATGTTCGGCCCTGCCGATGACAAGGTTCTTGCCTCGGCAGCTGCCGTAGAGCTGCTTCATAACGCCTCGCTCATCCACGACGACGTGGTGGACAACTCCATGACACGCCGCAGCCGCCCCACGGTCAATGCCTTGTGGAACAATCATATAGCCGTTCTTGTTGGCGACTTCTTCACCTCGTCGGCCATGCAGGAGGCAATTCACACCGGCGACCTTCGCATTATAGAAACTCTCAGCACTTTAGGACGTATGCTCTCGCTTGGCGAAATCGACCAGATTTTCCGCGCACAGCAACACTACGTCGACGAAGAAAGCTACTATAAAGTTGTCGACTACAAGACGGCCTCGCTCTTTGTGGCCAGCGTGCGCATGGGCTGTTATGCCGCCGGCATCACCGACGAGCGTATAGACATTCTCACCTCCTATGCCCGCCTTTTCGGCCGCTGTTTCCAACTGCGCGACGACGTGTTCGACTATTTTGACAGCGAGCGCATAGGCAAGCCCACAGGCAACGACCTGCGCGAAGGAAAAATTACCTTGCCGATTATCAAAGCCCTTCAAAATGTCGATGCCGACGAACGCCAACGCATAGCCGCTCTTGCAGCGAAAAACGAACATTCCGAAGCTGAAATCGCACAACTGCAGGAATTTGCACGCAGCAATGGCGGCATCGAGGCCACTTTCAAAGAAATGGAAAACCTCAAGGCCGAAGCTTGTCGCGATTTGAGTTTGCTGCCCTCTGAAGAAGGTCGCAAACAGCTCGAAGAACTTTTCGATTTCATTATCAAACGCGATTTCTGATGGAACGACGGGGCCGCTCGAATATGAAGGGCATGCGCCTGCTGGTGTGGCTCGCTCTGGTCATGCTTATGGCCGCCTGTGCAAGCATGGGCCGCCCCGAAGGCGGTACTCGCGACATCGACCCGCCAAAATTTCTCCATTCCGACCCGGCCCCCGGCTCGCGAAATGTGAACAAAACAAAGCTTACGGCCTATTTCGACGAGAATATACAGCTTGAAGACGCTTTCAACAAAGTTGTGGTGTCGCCCCCGCAAAAACAGACGGCAAAAGTAACGGCCAACGGCCATCGCCTCTATGTCGACCTTGGCGATTCGCTCAAAGCCAACACCACCTACACAATAGACTTTGCCGATGCCATCAAGGACCTGAACGAAGGCAATATCCTCGACGGCTTTGCCATCGATTTCTCGACCGGCAGCACACTCGACAGCCTCCGCATCTCGGGCATGGTGCTCCAGGCCGAAAACCTCGAGCCTGCCCAGGGCATGCTTGTGGGAGTGTATTCCAATCTTTCGGACACGGCCCTTACCACGCTCCCTCTCGAACGAATTGCACGCACCAATCAGCTGGGGCAGTTCACCATCCGTAACCTCGCTCCGGGACAGTACCGCGTGTTTGCTATCAACGATGTGAACCATGACAACCATTGGGACCGCTCGGAGGACATTGCATTTTTCGACGAACTCGTGGTTCCAAGCATGGAAAATATCAACGTAACCGATACCCTATATTCCTCGACCGGTGAGGATTCGCTTGTAACACACGGCGGTGTGCGCTACCTGCCAAACGACATACTTCTAACCTGGTTCAACGAAAACTACAAACCTCACTATCTGGCAGACTACAAGCGCCCCGAACGTCGCAAATTCACAATCACACTGGGCGCTCCGGCCGATACTCTGCCCACTATCACCATTGTCGACGGTGCGCCGGGCGCGGGACGCAAGGTAGAGGAATGGGCCCTGATGCACGCCAACCCCGGCAAGGACAGCCTCGAATACTGGATTGCCGACCCCGAGGTACTGGCTGCCGATTCGCTGCGCCTTGCCGTGACATATCAAAAAAACGACAGCCTCGACCGTCCCGTGTGGACAACCGACACTCTGCGTTTCTTCTTCAAAGATAAGAAAGAAAAGAAAGAGAAGAAGAAAAAGAAAAAAGAGGACGAAGAACCACGATTCATCGTCGACAGCATTACCGGCGACACCACCTTCCTGCCCCCTGCCGACATGGAATATCTCCAGGTGAGCATTCGCGGTGGTTCCCAGGACCTCAACAAGCCGGTGACCATAGAGACAAACCTGCCGCTTGCAAGCCTCGATACTGCGGCCATACACCTCGAAACATTTGTCGATTCGGTGTGGAAGCCACTGCCGGTGCGTCTGCGCCCCGACACGCTAAATCCATTGCTGCGACGATTTATAGATTATAAATGGGAGCCGGGCGAGAAATACCGAGTTGTTGTCGACAGCCTTGCTGCAACGAGTATCTACGGCCCCTGGAACAAAGCCGTCAGCGCCGAACTCAACGCCAAGAAGCTCGAAGAATATTCAAACTTGAAAATCGAGTTGCCGGGAACTGATTCCATCAATGCAATTGTGGAAGTTCTGACCTCGTCGGATGCCCCGGCATACCGCAGTTTCAAGCCCGCGGGCACCAGCGTGGTGAACATAGAACTCATCAACCCCGGCACCTACTATCTGCGCCTCGTCAACGATGCCAACGGCAACGGCAAGTGGGACACCGGTAATGTGGCCGACAGCATACAGCCTGAAGAAGTGTTCTATTTCGCCAAGAAAATCGACCTCAAGGCCAACTGGGATGTTGAACAGGTGTGGGACATCTATGAACTGCCAATCGACCTTCAGAAGCCTTACGCCATCAAGAAAAACAAACCCAAGCTCAAACGTGGCGAGAAAGCCCCGCAGGACGAAACCGACGAGGACGAAGACGCACCATGGGGCGGAGGCATGAACCAAGGCTTTGGTGGCAATAACCGTAATAACAGCCGTCCGGGCTTCGGTGGCCGTCCGGCCCGTTTATGATTCGCCAAAGCACGCATTATAATAATTGTGTATTTTTATAGGCCGGAGGCCTGACATAATAAGCCCCGGGCGTTCAAACCCGGGGAATGCTTTGGCTCGGCATAATAATTTTGCGTTTCAGTTCATGAAGCTCTCGAGCTTTTGGAGCAGGATGTTGCCGTCGATTTCGCCGCTGTAGCGCCACACGGCTTTGCCGTCGCGGTAGATTATGAAGGTGGGGATGCCTTCAACGTCGGCTTCGGAGGCCGTAGCCTCGTTTTCATCAATATCGAACTGATAGATTGCGGCGTTCGTACCCACAAGTTCGCGCACCTGTGCTACGATTGGCATCATGTGGCGGCAGTGAGGGCACCACGAAGCATAGAATTCAACCATGACAAGAGGTGCCGAGTTACAGAGGGAGGTGTAGTTATCCATATTGCGTTTTGTTAGTTAGGTTTTATACCTTATAACAAAGACGCGGTGTTAAAGTTGCTTGTATACGTAACGGTGAATGATTTTCGCAGCCTCTCCGGCATTGAGCAAGGCATCGGTAGCCATAAGGCGCAGAGGCACGGACGGCAGTCCCGGCGAATATGGTGGCTGCACATAGTCGTAGTCGAGAAGCTCAAAGCCATTGCGGCGATAGAAGCCAATTCGGCGTGCCGCCATTGGGTCGGGGGCATCTTCCGGCTCCACCTCTATCACCACAGGCTTGACACAATGTGTTGCAAAAGCACGTATGGCATCGGAGCCTATGCCGCCGCTTCGGCGTGATGGGTCGATGGCAAAATGCTCGCCATATATAAACGTGTCAAACTCCCAGTAGGTGATGAAACCGGCGGTTGTTCCGTCGGCAGCACGCACGGCGAGCATACGGGGACCGCGAGCATCGGCAGGATTTGTTATCTGGTGCCAGGGGCGGCGTTCTTCGGGAGGAAAGGCTGAAAGGTAGAGCGTTTCAAAACCCGCAAGTTCTTCGGGCGAAGGTGAAGAGAGGATGACCATATGACTATGAATGTTTTCCGGTTAGTATACCTTTGATGTCGTTGAGTTTTGTGAGGGCTTCGAGGGGAGTGAGGTTGTTGATGTCCACGCCGAGGATTTCGTCGCGCACCTGGCTCAGCACGGGGTCGTCGAGCTGGAAGAACGACAGTTGCATACCGTCCTCGCAGCGTTGTTCGGGAACTTTGACATGGCATTTTGAACCGTTGCGCTCGGCATCGGCATCATTTTTTTCGAGTTGTGCCAGCACCTCGTCGGCACGTTTGATGATGCTTGCCGGCATGCCGGCAATTTTTGCCACGTGGATACCGAAACTGTGCTCGCTGCCGCCTTGTGCCAGCTTGCGCAGGAACACCACCTTGCCGTCGATTTCCTTCACCGACACATTGTAGTTGGCAATGCGCGGGAAGCTCTGCTCCATGTCGTTGAGCTCGTGGTAGTGAGTGGCAAAGAGAGTCTTGGGGTGCAGTCCTCCATAGTTGTGTATGTGCTCCACAATGGCCCAGGCAATGGAAATGCCGTCGTAGGTGCTTGTGCCTCGCCCCAGTTCGTCGAAGAGTATGAGCGAACGTTCGCTCATGTTGTTGAGGATGGATGCCGCCTCGTTCATTTCCACCATGAAAGTGCTCTCGCCCAGCGAGATATTGTCGCTGGCTCCCACGCGGGTGAAAATTTTGTCGACCACGCCGATTTTTGCCGAATCGGCAGCCACAAAGCAACCGATTTGAGCAAGAATTACATTGAGGGCCGTCTGTCGCAGCAGTGCCGATTTACCCGACATGTTGGGGCCGGTAATCATCATAATCTGTGTTTCCTCGTTGTTGAGGCGCACAGTGTTGGCAATGTAAGGCTCGCCGGGTGGCAGTTGTTTTTCAATAACCGGATGTCGCGCCTCGACAAGTTCAAGGTCCAGCGACTGGTCGACCACCGGGCGGTTGTAGCGGTTTTCGATGGAAATACGGGTGAAGGCGTTGAGCACGTCGAGGCGTGCAAGAAGCGAAGCATCGACTTGCAGTGCAGGGATATATTGAGCAATGGCTGCTACTAAGGCAGCATAAAGCCGTTTCTGAATATCGTCGATTTTATCTTGTGCTCCGAGAATCTGTTCTTCGTACTGTTTGAGCTCGGGAGTGATGTATCGTTCGGCGTTGACAAGGGTCTGCTTTCTGATCCAGTCGGCGGGTACTTTTGCCTTGTGGGTGTTTGTAACTTCTATATAATAGCCGAATACGTTGTTGAAGCCCACTTTGAGCGAGCCTATGCCTGTTTTCTCGCTTTCGCGGGCCTGCAGTCGTGAAAGATAGTCTTTGCCCTGGAAGGCTATTTGGCGAAGGTGGTCGAGTTCGGCATCGACACCGTCGGCAATGATTGCACCCTGCGAGCTTGCCGAGCCGGCATCATCGCGAAGTTCGCGGCCTATTCGTTCGGCAATTTTGTCGCATGGGTTAAGCTGGTCGGCAAGGGACACCAGTGCGGGCAGACCGCTGTCGGCGCATATTTTTTTTATAGGCCCGATGTGTTGCAGGGCAGTGTGGAGCTGGCCCACCTCGCGTGGCAATATGCGCTGGCAAGCCACCTTGCTGACAAGGCGTTCGAGGTCGCCTATGCTTCGCAGTCCTTCGGCCACGCTGTCGCGAAGCTCGGGGCACTTGAAGAAATGCTCCACAACGTCGAGGCGCTCGTTGATGGCCGCCGGGTCGCGCAGCGGCAGTTGCAGCCATCGGCGCAATTTACGCGCCCCCATAGGCGTGACGGTGCGGTCGATGACGCTCAGCAGGCTGCGACCGTCGGGGTCGAGAGGTTCGAAAAGCTCGAGGTTGCGGCTTGTGAAGCGGTCGAGGCGCACATAGCGGCCGGCTTCGATGCGGGCAATGGAGGTGATATGGCTTATGTGGGTGTGCTGTGTAAGGTCCAGATAGTGCAAAATGGCCCCGGCGGCAATTATTGCCAGGGGCATGCGGTCGATTCCGAAACCTTTGAGCGACGCAGTGCCGAATTGTTTGCGCAGACGCTCATCGGCTGCAGTGGCAGTAAACAGCCAGTCGTCGAGCTCGAAGGTGACATAGTGCTGCGAAAAGTCACGCTCCGAACGTTCCTTCAGGCCTCGTTCCACAAGAAGTTCTTTCGGGGCCATGCTGCTGAGGGTCTTGTCGATGTATTCCACCGTGCCCTCGGTGGCGAGAAACTCACCGGTGCTTATGTCGAGCAGAGCCAGGCCGCACGATGGCTTGCCATAGTGCACGGCTGCGAGAAAATTGTTTTCCGAGCGCGAGAGCACGTTGTCGCTCAGGGCCACACCGGGTGTGACAAGTTCGGTGATGCCGCGTTTCACAAGCTTTTTGGTGAGCTTGGGGTCTTCGAGCTGTTCGCAGATGGCCACACGTTTGCCGGCACGCACAAGTTTGGGCAGGTAGCTGTCGAGTGCATGATGTGGAAATCCGGCAAGCTCCACATACTGGGCTGCGCCGTTGGCGCGGCGTGTGAGGGTTATGCCAAGTATTTCCGAGGTCATAATGGCATCGTCGGAGAATGTTTCGTAGAAGTCTCCCACGCGGAAAAGAAGCACGGCGTCGGGATGTTTTTTTTTCATCTCGACGTACTGCTTCATCAGCGGTGTCTCAACGATTTTCTTTGCCATTGCTCAATTTCTTTTCGCGCGCCGGTATGGCAAGCGAGGTGTATACCTGTAGTGCGCCTCCTGCCAGGGTGAATGCCATCCAGTCGCGAAGCTCTGCACCGGGATAGAAAAGGAAGAATGAGGCCACCAAAAAGATGATGCCTATCCATGCCTCCATGCGGTGCAGACGGCGCAGCCGAAGATCTCCGCCTTTCTGCTGCGAGAAGATGCGAGCCAAAAAGACGGCCGCTGCTCCGGCGGCATATATATAAGGATAGGCAGCCATGGCCCATGCCTGGCTGTGAAGAAAGAAGGGCACCACAGTGGCAAAGAGCACCAACAGCAGGCCTGTCGGTGCCACAACGTTGCTCATCAGAGCTTTGCGCGATTCGTTATTTGTCATTCTTAAAAATATATACGTCTTCGCCCGGGCGTGTCATGCCATATTGTTCGCGCACCACTTTCTCAATAAGCTCGCGGTCGTAGTTGAGGCGGCGGTTGAGGTCGCGGTAGTAGAGCATGGAGTCGCGGCGCGAAGCCAGTTCATGCCGCAGACTGTCGATCTGGCGGTCATAGTCTATGCCGTGAAACACGGTATACTCGCCGGAGAAGACTATATAGGCAACCGCGGCGAGACACAACAGCGTGGCAGGCTTCATGTAGCGGCGAAGCCACGCACCGAAAGAGGAAAGACGAGGATTCATATGGGCAAAGTTACAAAATTTTTGCCGATTTTCATTCATCCTGCACAGGCAATGTGAATAGCAGTGTAGTGATACAAATATGTTACAAAACAATGACACTATGAGTGTTGTAATAATTGTGTAACAATTGCGGTGTGTTTTAATGTCTTATAGAACAGTGTATTAGTGGAATAATACAAGAATATTTATGCACTTAACAACTATTAACATTATAATTCTTGCATTGCTTGAAAATTGCCTAATTTTGAATCGTGAAACAAAAAAAACTCACACACCTAAAAAATTCTCGAATATGGCAAGCTCAAAATTTCAGTCAAATCTTATGAACCTGCAGAGCAATATGCTCAACTTCGCATATATGCTGACCTCCGACCGCGACAACGCCTTCGACCTGCTGCAGGATACAACGCTCAAAGCTCTCGACAATGAAGATAAGTACACCGAGGGAACAAACTTCAAAGGATGGGTGTTCACCATCATGCGCAATATCTTCATCAACAACTACCGTCGCAGCTCAAGACAAGCTACGCTTATCGACACCACCGATAATCTCTACCACCTCAGCCTGAGCCAGGACAGCGGCATCGATTCTCCCGAGGGAACTTATGGAGCAAGGGAAATAACCCAAGCCATCAATGAATTTCCTGAGGAATACCGTGTCCCGTTTTCCATGCATGTTGCCGGATATAAGTACAATGAAATTGCCGACCATCTTGGTTTGCCGCTGGGCACAGTCAAGAGTCGCATATTTACAGCACGCCGCAGTCTGCAGACTCGCTTTGCCGACTACCGTTGACAGCCGGCATAAAGAGAATTTTTAAGGAGACCACCTCCCTCTGCCAAAAAGACATCTGATATTATATCTAACATAACGACAGACATCACAACCTGTATTTTCTTACACACAAGGACTAAGCCAAGATTCATCATGCCGGCATCGATTGGTGCCGGCTTTTCTTTTGGCTGCGGATTATGCGACGGAAGGCAATCCACATAAGTATGTCGGTGCAACTCCATGTGATGGGATAGATGCTCAACAGCAGGCCGAAGGAGGCTTCGGCCGGCAGTGTTCCCACCCAGACAAGGCGTAGCACGCAAGTGCCGAAAATGGTGATGAGGGCAGGTGTGAGCGAGTGTCCCATTCCTCGCATCGACGAACCGGCCACTTCGTAGTAGCTCGCAATAAACTGAAAAAGGAGCACAAAGACCATGCGTTCGCTGCCAAAGACGAGCACTGCAGGGTCGGCGGTGAACACCATCAGACACTCGCGGCGGAGCAAGGTGAGCACAACGTTGAGCACAAACGACGACACGAGGGCCATGATCAAACAGAGGCGGAACACGCGATGGCAGCGTTCCAGATTGCCTGCGCCATAGTTCTGGCTGATAAAGGCCGTGGCTGTCTGGGCAAAAGCCGTCATTACGAAATAGCAATAAAATTCGAAATTGATGGCAGCAGCCGAACCGGCGGCGGCATCTGCTCCGAAGGTGTTGATGGCTCCCACAATGAAGACATTAGAAATGGAAAACACCGTGGTCTGCAGGCCCGCCGGCAAACCTATGCGACAAATCTTTACTATTTCGGTTCGTTGCCAACGTATGTTTTTTATGTCGAGCTTTATATCGCCTTTTTCGCGAATCAGTACAATGGTGATGATAGCCGCATTGACACCTGTCGATATTGCTGTGGCCCAAGCAAGGCCGGCAACACCCATCTTGAAACCTGCCACAAAGGCAAAGTTGAGCCCGACATTGACAAGTCCCGACACCACAAGGCTATAGAAGGGCGTGCGCGTGTCGCCGATGCTTCGGCATACGGCAGCTCCAAAATTGTAGATGAGCAGAAAAGGCATGCCCAGGCCAAGAATACGGAAATATTCTATGGCTGCGTCGAGCACTTCGGCAGGAGTGTCGAGCACTGTAAGTATGGGGCGTGCCAAAAACTGGCTGGTGACAGCCAGAAAGATGCCGCACACAATTGCCAGAAAATATGCTCCGCCGACGGCAGCTCCTATCGATCGACGGTTGCGCTGCCCGATGTAGTTGGCAATGACCACATTGGCTCCCACCGAAAGACCGAGGAAAAGATTGACGAAAGTGCCCAGCACAGGTCCGTTGCATCCCACGGCGGCAAGGGCTTCCTTGCCGGCAAAACGACCGGCAACTGCCACATCCACAGAGTTGAACGACTGCTGCAGCAGACCGCTGGCTATTAGCGGCAAGGCAAAATATATCATTGGCTTGACGAGTGGACCGTCAAGCATGTTTATATTGGCTTTACTCATCAAATATTAGTTTTTTCCCAAAGGTAGAGGCGGTCGGCAGGACGTATCTTGCCCGGCACGGCAATGGAGAAGCTCTCGCCCTTGACGGTGCACTCAACCGAGCGGTTGTCAACGCGTATATCGTCGAGGGTGAGGATCACAGCTCCCGTCGTCGGGCCGGTAATCACCACCTCGTCGCCACGGTGCAGCTCGCCGGCTTCCATCAGAAATTCGCCCACGCCAAGACGCGAGAAATATTTGACCCCCTTGGCAGCGTATTTTTTTACACGTGTTGCCGACGAGCCATATTTCGAACTCCATTCGCCCAGGCGCTGGCCAAGGTAATAGCCGTTCCAGAAGCCACGGTTGAAGATGCGCCCCAGGCGTTCGTCCCACTGCTCCACTTTTTGGGTGCTGTAAGTGCCGTCGCAAAGCGACTGCAAAGCCTGGCTGTAACACTCCACTGCCGTGGCGACATATTCCGGGCCGCGGGCACGACCTTCGATTTTGAACACGCGCACTCCGGCATCGACAAGGCGGTCGAGGAAATGAATGGTTTTCAAGTCCTTGGGCGACATTATATATTTGTTATCGATATTGAGTTTGTCGCCTGTCTCAAGGTCGGTTACTTCATAGCCCCGGCGGCAAATCTGTGTGCAGGCTCCCCGGTTTGCGCTCGAGTTCATCTCGTGGAGGCTCAGATAGCATTTTCCCGATACAGCCATGCACAGGGCACCGTGGCAGAACATCTCCAGGCGCACTTGTTGGCCGTTGGGACCGCAGATGTTTTCGTCGATGATGGCGCGATGAATGGCTGCCACACGTTCCATATCGAGCTCGCGGGCCAGCACCATCACGTCGGCCCAGCGGCTGTAGAAACGCACTGCTTCGATGTTGGAAATGTTGCATTGCGTGGAAATGTGCACATCTATGCCGTGACGCTCGCATGCCATGATTGCGGCAATGTCGCTGGCTATGATGGCAGTCACTCCGGCTTCCTTGGCGGCGGCAACGATGCTGTCGACGTGTGCAAGGTCGTTGTCGTAAACTATGGTGTTGACTGTCAGATAGGTCTTGACTCCAGCTTTAAGACAGTGTTCCACAATGATGCGCAGGTCGTGGAGGGTGAAGTTGGCACTTGAGCGCGAACGCATATTCAAGCCCTCCACGCCAAAATATACGGCATCGGCCCCGGCGTTGATGGCGGCGGTCAGGCTGTCGTAGCTCCCCACGGGAGCCATAATTTCAAAATCGCTACGTTTATACATCGGAAGAGATACAACAAAGCATATCCTGCGTGGATGCCACGCGGGATATGACAGTAAGTTAAAGAATTCTTAGCGGTTTTCGCCTTCGGCTTCGGCAGCGGGAGCGGCAGTTTCCTCAACTTTGACAGCTTCGGTTTCTACAACAGGAGCTGCGGCAGGAGTGTCGAACTGGCCGGCGGGAGCGGTGGCTGCGGCGGGAGCCTGGACGGGACGGGTGCGAAGTTCGGCACCGGTCGATGCCTTGGGCATGGTGAATGCCGATACTATCGACAGAACGACAAGGCAGCTGACGAGGGTCCATGTGGCTTTTTCAAGAAAGCTGTTTGTCTGGCGAACGCCCATCACGGCACCTGCACCGCCGAACTGCGACGACAAGCCGCCGCCTTTCGACTTCTGGATCAAAACGATGCCAATGAGAAGAAGAGCTACAATTACTGTCAGTACGATTATGACAACGTGCATAGTTTTTTATTATTTTTCGGGTGCGGAAGGAGTGCCGAGCTCGGCAAACCGCCGCTGGTTTATTATCAATTTTTGCAGAAAACGCAATTGGTCTGCAAAGTAAGCACTTTTTTTTGGAAATTTCAAACTTATGCCCGAGATAATTTCGTAAGCACGCTCAAAACGGCCTTGTTTTATGAAAATTTTGGCCAAACTCTCGCTCAGCAAGGAATCGTCGGCTGCTTCGGGACGGCTGATGGGAGTAGGGTGCTCCTCGGGCTCGGGAGCTTCTTCGGTGACCGGTCGGGTTTGAGATGCCGGGTGCTGGCTGCGGATGAAGGCATTGATGCGTGCCTGCTGCGAATCGGGTTCGCCGTCCTCGCTCTCGTCGGGCAGCTCTTCCTGTTCCTGGCGAGCAAGCAGCTCGGCATAGTCGGGCGTGGGATTGAAAATCATGCGTTCGAGCTGCCGTTCCTCCTCGGGCGTGCAACCTCCGTAGGTCTGAAGGAAGGTGTCGATTACATCTTCGGTGTCTTTAGAGGGTGCCTCGGGACGGGGAGGGTAGAAATCGGCCCATTCACTGCCTTTGGCGGCGAAGGCCAGCGTGCGGCTCGACGAGGCCTGGCAGGATATGAGCTTGCGCAGCTCGGCGGCAGCTTCATTGCTGTGCTGCTCCGGGCTGTGGCGCAGAAGCGCGATGGCGGCTGCCGTGAAAAAAGGATATTTGTCGAGGGCAAGGCGAAGTTCGGCGGAATCGGCAGCACAAAGAGCCTCGCCGTCGCCAAGAGCGACAGTGTGCTTTAAAGCCTCGGCGAGAGGGCTGCTTTGTTCATTGTCCGATGCCATAGCAGTGCAAAATTACAAAAAAAATTTAAATGCTTAATTTTTTTGTCACGTTGTTTTATGCTTGTGCTTTGGGTGTGTATGGCTCTACATGTACCGAGCAAATTGTGTCGTTGCCAATAGCGGCGCGGATGGCATGTTCCACCGCTGTGGCAATGTCGTGTCCTTGAGTTACGGTGATGTGTGGGTCTACCTTGATATGAAGGTCTACTACATATGTGTGGCCGTTGCGCCGTGTTCGCAGATGATGGAATTTTTTCACACCTTCGGTGCTGCTCACTGCGCGTTCGATGGAGGCGAGAACATCGTTATCTACCGACACTTCAAGAAGTTCCAGAAAAGATGGACGGGCAAGCTTGATGGCCGAGATGATGATGAACACAGCGATTAGGCACGAAGCCACAGGGTCGAGGATGCGCCACTTGTCGCCAAGGAACATTGCGGCCCCCACGCCGACAACGGTGGCTATCGACGAGATGGCATCGCTGCGGTGGTGCCAGGCATTGGCAATCAGCGACGATGAGTCAATTCGTTTGCCTATGGCCACGGTGTAGCGGAAGAGCCATTCCTTGCTGCCTATCGACACCAGGGCAACTATGAGAGCCGGCATGCCGGGACGGGGAAGTTCTACACCCCGGGTGGCGGCAATGATGGAAGTTATACCGGCATAGGCTATGCCTATGCCGACGAGGCCCAGCACAACGGCAATGCCAAGCGAGGCCACGGTTTCGTATTTGCCATAGCCGTAGGGATGCTCGTCGTCGGCGCAACGGTAGGCGAGGCCGGCGAGGAGCAGCACGGCCACGTCGGTGACAAAATCGCTCAACGAGTGGAAGCCGTCGGCCACCAGGGCATCGGAGTGCCAGCCGTAGCCCACTACAATTTTGAGAATCATCAGTGCGGCGTTGAACCAGAACCCTACCCACACCGTGCGGCGTATCAGTTTCAATGCATTTGCCATTCTAATGCACTATGTACTTTTTGACAGTAGAATTTTTTACGAGATATACCCCTTTTGACAATGTGGGAGAACCCGATAGTTTGCCCCGATAGAGCAACATGCCGGAGGGCGTATAGACTTCAATATCGAAGTCATTGCCTGAAAGCGACACAATGTGCCCATTGCTAATGGCAATTTCGTCGCGAGAAACTTCAACCTTGTCAACACCGGAAATGCTATAGAACTGGCTCCACGCTTTGGCAGCTTTATAGGCCTCGACAGCCCCTTCGGGCACCCACAGTTTTGCCGATGAATATGTTTCAGAATCAAAAGGTAGGCCTTGTGTGCCATAGGAAGGCTTGGCCGGCGTTTCGCCATAGCATATAACTTCTTTCAGTGAAGTACATCCGCCGAATTGTTCCGAGCCAAAAAATGTTGTGAAAGAGGAAGGAAATACAATTTTTGACAAACCGGAACACCCCTTGAAACAGTACGATTCCAAACGTTCAAGCCCTTCGGGCAGCATTACTGTTTTCAAAGAGGAGCAGCTGGCAAAAGCTTCCTTTTCGATACGTTTGAGTCCGTTACTAAACGTTATGTCTTCGAGTGAAGAGCAAGCTCGGAAAGTGCCATATTTAATCTGCTCAATTTTTTCGGGAATTTTTACGAATTTAAGAGAGGAACATCCTTCAAAAGCTTGACTCTCAATGATAGAGAGATTTTCAGGGAGTACTATGTTGCAGAGTCCTGAACAATCCGAAAATGCCATGAGCCTGATATTTTCAAGTGTTTCAGGAAGCGTGACCGATGATAGTGATGTGCAGCCCTCGAATGCTCGGCCACCTATTTCTTCAAGCCCTTCGGGCAGAATGATATTCTCAATTCTGTAGCACTCATAGAATAGCATCTCTGTAATTCTTTTCACATTTGGCCCAAATTCCACATTCTGCAACGATGCGTTACTCGATGTGAAGAGTGTTCCCACAATGTTATAATAACCTGTTGAAATGTCGCGGTTTATATAAGCACTGGCAATAGATGTGTCGTAAAATGCCCCGTAATTTACTATTAATGTGCCTGAATCTTCCGTGCCATTAAAACGGACAGTATTGATTTTTGAGTTGCTGAAGGCATAGTCCCCTATCGTTTTAACGGTTGGCGGTATTTCCAAATTTGAAAATTCGGTTTGTGAAAATGCCGAATCACCAATTTTTTCAAGTTTTGGCGGTAGAACGACAAGTTGTAGTTTTTTTGCTCCGGCAAACAAGCCCCGGGCAATTTCTGTTACAGAAACCCCTATGTCGAGGTCGGAAATGTTGGAGAAAATGCCTTGGGCGAAATTGCCGGTAACATTTCGTCCCATATAGAGCGAGGTGACATAGTCCAAATTCCAATCATAGGCCATGCCGCTGCCCCCGATCTTAGAGATATTCAGAGGCTTGCTGCCATCTTCGATAATGAGTTTTTTGCAGCTTGGCAGACTTTTCTGATAGACTGTTTCGACGTTTGCTGGCAATGTCAGTTCTTCGACAGAACAGCCGTTGAAAGCATATTCCCCAATCCAGTTAATGTTTTTTCCAAGAGTTATCGAAACTACTCTATAGTACTCAAAAGCATTTTTTGCTATTGAGGTGACAGGACATGGCTGTCCGTTATAGCTGATTTCATCGGGAATGTTAACAGTGATAGACCAGGGATATGTGTATTCTCCGGCATAACGACGTACTTGGGCTGAAATGGGCCCTTCATCACTATATAAGACCTCATACGCCAGATTCCCTATTTCTATATAATCGTATTCTGCGCGTGCTTGTAAGGAGATGAGAACAGCCGTAGCTACAAGTAATAATGATCTTTTAAGCATAATATGTTTGTAAATATAACTCGCAAAGATAGGAATAATAAATGAATGGCCAATGCTATAACTGATTTATTTGCTTCTATGGTGATGGAATCATCAAGAAAACAATAACACTCATTCGTCCTTTCATTCAACCGGATGTTTTTAAGCTTCATTCCATATACGTTCAAAATCATCTTTTTCTATGAAATTGTCATATTCCCAAAATGAACTTGAAAATTTGCGGCGGCGCAGCAAGCGCAGGCCGACGCATGGCCTGTCCTCACTCACACGAACCACGCCGGTTCGCTTAAAGTAGATCTGACGCACAGCTTTCTCTCCATGGAAATTTATCATCGTCTTCCGTTTCCCATTCTTATCAGGAATCTGAACATAAATATCCGCATCAGGACGAGGTCGTTTCTTTAAAATTTTATGAGGTTGTGTGGATACATAAAAACCTAACCTCATTCTATTGATAACGTTATAACATGGTATTACTCCACCATCTTCAAGCACAGAAATCCATTTTCGTGGTACCGAATCATATAATTGGATAGTTTCATTGGCTTCATACAGATACCACATTTTTTTTTGCCACATCTCTCTTGGCACTGAATTATCAAATTCATAAGGTGTTGATTGATATCCAAATATTACGCCAGGCAGTTTTACATCTCTCACACCTTTCACGCTGCCAACTTTTACGATTGTATCGTTCCAGATACCATAACTAAGATAAGTGTGGGTGTAGAATGCAATTTCTCCACTTACAATTTCTTCTATCGTAGGTTCTGCATCAATTGGATAATGCTTATAAAACACACGTATCACATTCCCTCCAAGCTGGGACGCATCACTAAAAAGAAATTGAAGATACCCCTTGGTCTTTTCATCCAATTTCACACAAAACACATCGCCTTGTCGTACTCTTACTCCTTTTGCCATATTTTTCCATCTATTTAAGGTACAATATTGTAATCAAACTTGATTATTTCTTGCTGCTCCCAAATTCGAGCTTGAATTTTATAATCAAAGGATGTGTTAACATAATAATGCAATTTAGCCTTTGGAGTTTTTGAACGAAGATGTTCCTTGATCCTTCATGTCAGTCCCAGTCATTATTGTCTATATATTCATCGAGGTTGTCTTCATCGAAAACATCGGGGTTGCCCGTGTTTTCGTAGTTGTCGAAATCAACCCACATATCATGTTCGGTATCTCCGTTGTATGTTCCTAAATCGTCGTATTCGTCCATAAACAGTAAAATGATTTGTGACTCTGTTAGAAAAACATGTGAAGAGCATAATTAATAAGATTAGTTTTTTCGTGGCGGTTAGATTTTTGCTCCAAATTTAACACAAATATTTTATATGAGCAAATTGCAAATCAGCAAATTATGAACAAAATTTGCTTAAATTTAAACTTGGATCGTTGTTATTTTCCGAGCAATGCTTCGGGGGGTGCGATGAGGTAGAGGGTGGTGCGGGCACGTGTCACGGCGGTGTATAGCCAGCGGTAGAGGCTAAGGCCCAGGGCATCGTCGGGGATATAGCTTAGGTCGACAAACACGTTGTGCCACTGTCCGCCCTGGGCTTTGTGGCAGGTCACTGCATAGGCATATTTGACATGAAGGGCCGTCCAATATGGGTCGTAACGCAGACGGCGGCGGCGTATTTCGGGCGGCAGGTCGCCGTATGGTCCCAAGTCGTCCATCAGGCCGTAGTAGAGCATGTTCCATTTTTCCTGCGGCAGCGATGCCTCTGGCGAACCGAGGGTGTCGAGCACAATCTTCATGTCGAACACCACGGGCTCGCCGTCGGCAGTGGCCGAAGGCAGCGAAAGGCTGACATCGGCAAAGCGGAGGCCGTATTTGGCCTCTGTGCCATAGACCTTTTCGACCGTGACAATGTCGCCGTTGGCAACAAAATCAAGACCATTGGTTTTCTTGGTGAAATAATGGTTTCGCGAAATGATGAGCATGTCGCCGCGAGTTATTTCGTCCTCGCGATAGAGCACGTTGGTCCGGATAGCAGCGTTAAACTCGGCAGCGCGTCGGTTGCTGCGCGTAATCAGTATGCTGTCGGCAGGGCCGTTCTCGGCAGAATCGTAGGCCGTTGTTAGAATCTCGGGCAGGTCTTCGCCATCGACCACCACCACATCGGGCGTGGCGGCGAGGCGAGGCGTGGGCAGAGGTCCGTCGGTGTGTCGGGCTGCGGCCATAACCTTGCGCAGACGCGTGGCATTGAGCAATATGCCCGAATCGGCGGCCTGACGAGCCGTTTCTGTGAGAGTGGCGCGAGTTACTTTCAGCCCCAGGCTGCGCAGAACATCGCTGTTCATTGCCGGGCTGCGGTCGGCGCCCACAGGAGGCAGCTGGGCGGTGTCGCCGATAAGAATAAGTTTGCAATTGTCTCCGGCAAAGACGTATGTAACAAGGTCTTCGAGCAAATTGTCGCCACGACCGTCGTCGGCGCCAATCATCGAAGCTTCGTCGACAATGAACACTGTGTTGCGGTGATGGTTGTCGGCCGGCAGATGTGCCCCGAAGTCGCCGAGGGCTCCGTCGGGATTGTGGCGGTATATCTTGCGGTGTATTGTAGAGGCTGCATGCCCCCGGGCGTTGATGCTCGACACCTTGGCGGCTCGTCCGGTAGGGGCAAGAAGCACGACAGGGCGTTTGTTGGCCTCCAGCACACGTACAAGAGCTCCCGTGAGCGAAGTTTTGCCCGTGCCGGCATATCCGTTGAGCACAAACACACGCTCCTCGCCGGGCGGCAGCATGCAGAAGCGCGCCATGGCCGACACCACGGCCACCTGCTGCTCGTTGGCATGGTAGGGCAACTCAAGCAGCACGTTGGCGGCAAGCTCGCAGTCGGTCATAGTCAGCCTGAAACTTGCACTTCGACACCCACGGCCTTGCGGATACGTTCGGCTATGGCATCGAGTTCGGTACGCGATATGTGTTGGAGCGACTGTTCGGGGGTGCGTCGGTCGATGGTGTAGATCATCACCTCTCGCGGTCGTATGCGCTTATAAGCCTCGATGAGAGCGTCGACTTCGGCTTCGGTAGTGTTGTCCACTGCCTTGCCATCGTGCTCGCCGCGGGTGAGCATGGTCTGTACAATGGCCTGGCCGTCGAACGAAGCGATTTGTTCTATTGTTTTGTCGACATTGTATGGGCCGGTCGGGCGGTCGAGCAATTCCACCGTAGAGGCCACGGCACTGTCGAGTTTCAGAATGTTGTTGTCCACCTTCCGCAGGGCTTGAGCCACCGATTCTTTGCCAATGCGCGTTGCATTGCTGAGCACGCTGATTTTCACTGCCGGGAAGTATTTATTGCGCAAGGCGATGGTATCGTCGATAATATCGTCGAAGTCGGGGTGGAGCGTTGGTTCGCCGTTGCCCGAGAATGTGATTACATCGAGCTGCTGGCCGGCCTCTTTCATGGCGGCGAGCTTGGTTTCGAGTTGCTCTGCCACCAGCTGCCGCGAGGGCAGACCGCTCGTGCCGGGCCCTTGGGCGTTATATCCTGCCTCGCAGTAGAGGCAGTCGAAGGAGCAAATCTTGCCATCGTTGGGCATGAGGTTGATACCTAACGAGGTGCCCAGTCTCCGCGAATGGATTGGGCCGAATATAGTGTTATGGAAAAGAACGGTTTGCATTTCCTTGTCTATTCTATTTTACGAGTGAAGATTCGCGAAATTTGTGCAACGAGCAGCCCGGTGAGGAGCACTGCAGCGAGCACCATTGCCACATCGCCCCATTCGAGGCGCACGGGGTAGACATCGATTGCCAATCCCGAAGGGTCGCCGCCGAGTTTGATCAGGCCCAGATGCTGCTGCAGCAGCGAAAGTACTAAGCCTAATAAAGTGCCGGCACAGCCACCAAGGGCGGTTATGAGCCATCCCAGAGAGACGAACACATTGGCTATCATTGGTTTGGAGCTTCCTAAGGCACGAAGGGTGTGCATGTCGTTGCGTTTTTCGATGACCATCAGGCTGAGGGTGGACACAATGTTGAACGATGCTATGAGAAGGATGAACACAAGCATGATGAAGGTGACCCATTTTTCGATGGAAATCATCTTGAACGTTTCGGCCTGCTGCTCCATGCGTCCCAGGGCCTGCATACCCGGCGGAAGCATCTTGTTGAGCCTGGCGGCGAAATCGTTGACATCGACACCTTGTTTGACTTTCAGCTCGATAGCGCCGGCGGTGTTGCTGTCGTAGTCGAGCAAACGGCGCGCTTCGGCAAGTGGGATGAGCATGAAATCGGTGTCGTATTCGGGTTGGTCAACCTGAATGACCCCCGTCATGGCAAGGGGTAATATTTTATATGCCGCTGCCGGGTTGGCCGGGTTAATGCGTCCGCGGCGGCGCGGCACAATAAGTTCGGCTGCAGCCTGCGGCGAGGGGCGCAATCCCGTTGACATGGCAATGCCCACAGCCATCTGTGAGCCTGCCACGCTGTCGGGCAGGCCGTTGACGGGGCTGTAGACACCATCCACAAGCATGGCATCGATGTCGGTAACAGCAGTAGCTCTGTCGGGGTCGACACCTTTGAAACGCACAGGCAGCTGGGTGTTAGGCGTGGAGAGCAAGCCTCGTTCCTCGAGCACTGCCGAGGCGGCATGCACCTGAGGCATGGCTTGCAGGGCATTGACAAGGCTGTCGGAGCCGCTGAACGTTTTGCCCAGACGTGCCACAATCTTGATGTCGGGGTCGCACAGAGCCAGATGCGAGGCCGCGAGGTCGCTGAATCCGTTGAAAACCGACAGCACCACCACTATTGCCATCGTGGCCACAGCCACACCGGCCATAGAAATCAACGAAATTATGTTGACCACACGGTGCGACTTGGGCGCCACCAGGTAGCGCAAAGCAAATTTCAACGCAAACATTCGACCACAGCAAGAAATCGACCGTTATTCGCCGGGCTGGAGAAGACGGTCGATGTTCTCCAGGTAGTCGATACTGTCGTCGAGATAGAATTGGAATTCGGGCACTTTTCGCAGCTGGAAGCGCACTTTCTGTGCAACTTCATAGCGTATTGTTTTTGCCGAGGCCTTGATGCTTTCGAGCATTTCAGCGGCTTTGTCCGAAGGGAAAATCGAGAGGTAGGCTTTGCACACCGAGAGGTCGGGCGAGGTGCGCACCGTGCTCACCGAAACAATAACTCCATGTGTTTTTGCTGTTTGCCGGCGGAATGTTTCGCTAAGTTCCTTCTGCAGGAGGCGCGATATTTTGGCTTGTCGTGTACTTTCCATTTTATTATTTGTTTGTGTGTTAGTTGATGTTTCTACGCTATTATTAACACTTGCCGGCCATTTTGGTTGTCAGGCATCATTTGAAAGCCTCGGCGGCATTGCGTATGGCGTAGAACATCTGTTTGTCGGCCTCGGTGAGCACTTTGCCACGACGTGCCATCATACGTTCGGCAATTTCGAAGAACTTGGTCATTGACACCTCGGTGTATCCGGCCGTGGAGCCTTCGGAGAAAGATGCCACGAAGTTGCGTGGAAAGCCCGAGCCGTGGATGTTGACACCCACGCCGACAACAGTGGCCGTATTGAACATGGTGTTGATTCCGGCCTTTGAATGGTCGCCCATGATCAGGCCGCAGAACTGAAGCCCTGTTTTGAGGAAACGCGCTGCCGGATAGTTCCACAGCTTGATGGGAGTATAGTCGTTTTTGAGATTTGAGGCCGTGCATCCTGCTCCGAGATTGCACCATTCGCCGATTACGGCATTGCCAAGGAAACCGTCGTGGCCCTTGTTGGAATAGCCAATCATCACCACGTTGTTGAGCTCGCCGCCTACCTTGCAGTGGGGGCCTATGGTTGTGTCGCCATACAGTTTTGCTCCCATGTTCACCTGCGAGTGCTCGCACAGAGCCAGCGGGCCGCGAAGCATGCAGCCCTCCATCACTGTGGCATCGCTACCGATATACACCGCGCCGCCGCGGGTGTTGATAAAGGCACCTTCGACATCAGCTCCTTCTTCGATAAAAATCTTGGATGGATCGCCTATGATGGTGTTCGACGCACTCACCGGCACGCTTCGGCGTCCGCTGCACAAAGCCTCGAAATCGTCCTCGATGCACGCTCCGTTGAGCAGAAAAATGTCGTAAAGGTTGTGAAGGGCTTTATATTCGCCTTCGTAAGCCACACAACTTGCGGGTTGCGAGCCGCGACGGGCAATTTCTTCGCCGTTTTTGTCCAGCAGGCGTTCGCCGGGTTTGAGGGCGAGCACGGCCTGTGCCAGGCCGTTGTCGGCGATGATGTGCGACACCACGCGGATGGTGTCGTCATTGTCACCGGCGGTGGCGTATATTGCGTCGAGATAGTCAACGCCTGTCTCGAAGGTGATTGCCGCCCCGGTAAAGCGCTGCCATTTCTGGGCGAGCGTGTCGATGCCCACTCGCAGAGCCGACACCGGTCGGGTGTAGGTGAGCGGAAGAAGTTGGGCTCGAATGTCGGGACGGTCGTAGAGTTTTAGTTCCATTGCATTTATTTTGTGCAAAGTTACGATTTTTTTGCGGCATCGCAGCCAAGACGGCGGCGGAAATCGTCGGCTAAGGCGCTCTTCTTTTCGATGTGTTCCACCACCATGCGCACAAAGGGGTCGCTGTCGAACTCGCCGCGCACTTGTTCGAAGTCGGCGGCCTGGAGTTCGTCGCTGCCGTCGGCACCGAAACCGATGCGCGAGGTGAGCGAAAATTCCTTGCGGGCATCGTCGTAGAGCATCTTGTCGAGGGCCACCACGCTGCTCTGCCAGCGGTCGGCGATAGCAGGGAAGTCGGCGGCGGTGAGTTGGTCGATATTCTTGCCATACCAGCGGCTGAAGTTATTGGCCACCCAGGTCCATTCCATGTCGTAATATTCGGCTGCTATTGACTTGATTCGCTGCTCTATTTTGGCCAGTTCGTCTATGGAACCGTCCACAATGTCGGCACACAGGCTGTCGATGCAGCTTGTAGGGGCTATCATGCCGGCAATGTCGGTCCACTCGCCGGCACCGTCGGCATGGGTGGGTTTGAGGCGCTGTGCCACGGCCTCCATGTCGGTGAGGTCGGTATCCTTGAGACGGTGTATCACCGAATTGCCGAAGAATTTGTCTATTGCCATGCCGTAGTACTCGCGGCCTTTGCGCAGGGCACGTGCCTCGATGGTCATGGAGTGGTAGGAATAGTGCTCGGCGGTGCGGCCTATGGTTTCTTCGAGCACATTGAGCAGCTCTATGCCCTCGAGCATGCGCGAAATGGTGTAGGGGCTCAGCAGGTTGAAGTTGATGGCATCGAGGTGTTCTTCGCCGACAGCACGACGGTCGCGTTTTGGCCATTTGAGGGCATCTCGGATTGTGCCCACGCTCTTGATGTTTACTCCGGGTACAAGCATGCTGTTGCCGTGGCTCTCTATGAGGTAGGAGAATGGCAGCGACGTGGTGTCGGGATGGTTGACGTGTCGGCCCATCACAAGCGAGAAAGCCCCTATGCGCGCCGGCCATAGAATGTAGGAGTCGCTCGTGGTCTTGGAGCCTCGTTCCACGACGCCCTGGTGGATGGGGCCGAGCTTGTACATGTGGTTGCTCTGGTTGGAACCCGAGCCGGCGTTGAGGAAGGAGAACATGCCGGCAATGAGCAAGCTCGATTTGTGCATGGTCACGGTGTAGGGACCGGCAAAGATGGCGGCGGCCTCGCCGTTTTCGCATGCGCAGTTGGCGAAGAACAGAGAATCGTGCGCCGAGAAGAGGTGCGACAGATGGCATGCCTGTCCCACGAAGGTGTTGACAAGCACCACGGCATCTTCAACCTTTGCTCCCGAAGCCATGATGAAGTTTTCGGCCATGACATTGGCACCGACATAGACAGGGTCGGCAGCCGAACCGGCGATTGTGCCGTTGACAAGGCGGGCAGCACCGTCGACAACAGCATGGTCGCCGATGCGAACGTTTGTAATGGTTCCGGCATTGACCACTTTTGCCCCGCGGCCTATTGAGCCTCGTTCGGCAGCCGTGGCCTGGGCATGATGTTTCACAAGGCTGGATATTGCTTTGATAAGCTGTGGATTGTGGCGGTACATTGCGGTGAGATAGGCCAGCTGAGCCGACATGCGCTCATAGACGGGCACTTCGCGGCCGCCGGTCTCGTTGAGCACCGACACCTCGGTGCCGATGCCGAATGTCGAGCATCCTTCGGCAACGATGCGGGCACAGTTCTCGATGTAGGCATCGTCGGCTATATCGTAATTGGCAATGTAATTGCCTATGCGGCAGATATATGCATTGTCGCCAACGGTGCAGTTGTGCAGACGCGTGTCGTAGAGGCCGGCTTGCACGTTCACTCCGCCGGGCAATGTGATGGTCTTATTATAACTTCCAAGACGGACAGGCCCCGAAAAAGCGACATTGCGGCAGCTTGAGGCTTCAAAATCTTGGGCAACCTCAATATTTGCCCAGTTGTCGGCTGTGCAGCCGCGGTTTTGGAGTATGGAGATTTCTTGTGAGGTAAGATTGCGATGAGTCATAATAACGATTGTACTATTGGCAAATGAAACTTGAATTTGGCACAACTATGTGCAAAAATCGCTACAAATTTAGCGATTTCCTCCCACATTCGCAAATATCGCATATTTAATGTAAGGCGAGGGCACAGGCAAGTGCGGTGATTCCGGCATGGTCGGCCTGGTGCATGCGGCTGCGGATAGTCACCACAGGGCCAGCCTGCGTCATGCCTCTCATTCGCCCAAGGGCCTCGCACATCAGTTTGCCGGCAACAGGAGCCCACGATCCGTTCTCGATAATGCCGAAGGGACGGTTGCGGAAATTTTTCATTTCCAGATGGTGCAGGAACTCGTACATGGCCGGGAACATCGAAGCATCGTAAGTGACCGAGCACAGTGCCAGACGGCTAAGACGGAAGGCCTCAGCAACGGCATACGACACATCGTGGCGGCAGAGGTCCATGAGCACAACTTCGCCGGAATTGCATTTTTCAAGCTCCATGGCCAGACGGACGGCGGCCTCGGCAGTGCCGCCGTAAATCGATGCATAAGCCACAAGCGTTCCTTCACATTCGGGCTCGTAACGGCTCCATTTGTCATAGAGCGAGCAGTAGTGCGTAATGTCGCCGCCAAGCACAGGTCCGTGCAGCGGGGCTATGGTGCCGAAAGACTGCCCGCATAGCTTTTTGAACAGCGACTGCACATTAGGGCCATATTTGCCCACTATGTTGCAGTAGTAGCGCCGAGCCTCGTCGGTCCAGGCCTCTGCAGCTTCCGACATGGCAAACGACCCGAAGGCATCGGCCGAAAAAAGTACGCCGTCGGTCTCGTCGAGCGTCACCATCACTTCCGGCCAGTGCACCATGGGGGCGGTGATGAAGCGCAACATGGTGTTCCCGAGCTGAAGTGTATCGCCGTCGGAAACCACCATATGGCGGTCGGCTGCAACGAGGCCCTCGAAAAAATTGTCGAGCATGGTCATGGCCTTCGATGTGGCCACAACTTTCGTGTCGGGGTACCGTTCGAGCATGGCGCGTATGCTGCCCGAATGGTCCGGCTCCATGTGCTGCACTATCAGGTAGTGTGGTTTTCTGCCGTCCAGTGCATCGGCCAGACGGGCCAGCCATGCATCGCAACGGCGGATGTCGACGGCATCGACTATGGCAATCTGTTCATCGTCTATAAAATATGAGTTATACGATATTCCTTTGGTCAGCGGGTACTGTCCTTCAAACAGGAGGAGATTGTCATCGTCAACTCCGATAAATTTCACTCTTGGGACTACGGCTTGCATGATTGCGCAATTGAAATGATATAAAGTGTGGTAAGCGTTGAACAGGGTGCTAAAAATACCGTGCCAACGAGCTTGCAAAATTAATAAAACTCGACGACATTGCCATTGCCAACGTTGTTTTTTATCATTTTGCCGAAACCTTTGGGCTGCGAATGTTGTTATGGTTGGTGAAAAATTAATATCAAAACTACTATGGACTGTAATTGCAACTGCAACAAAGAAAAACGTTCCTACCATTTCAACATTTCCGAGGTTGTGGACGGGAAAATTCAGGAAGTGACAAACTTCAATTTCGGCGGACATCACGATTTGGCCGCTATGATCGAAAAAGTTGCCGAAAAGGGCGACATTTCCGATAAACACGCCAAAGAACTTGTCCTTGGTATTCGTCTGCTGCACCATGTGCTCAAAAAATGTGCCGGGGCAAACGACGTTTTGTCCGATTTCTATCCTGTCTTCGAAGAATTCAAGAAGGCTGTGAAGGAACATTACAAAGACTGACCAAAACTCATCTTCCCAAAATCGGAACAGGCCGGCTGACAAACGCCCCGGCTTATTCCGATGTTTTTTTGCAAGCGGAAAGGCGAGCCCCCTTGTTTTATTTTTTTGCAGTATAAGAAATTTGTTGTAATTTTGCAGCAACAACAGGCGGTAATAGCTCAGTTGGTAGAGCGGCGGCTTCCCAAGCCGCAGGTCGCGAGTTCGAGCCTCGTTTACCGCTCAAAAGAAAGCAAGAACTATTTTTCAAAACGAAGGCAACACTCAGCGTGACGTTGAGTGTTGTTTTTTTCGGTAGTTCGCCCGACATGGGCATAATCTAACGGGTGCAAGTCCCGAGCGCGCCCCG
>CAJUAR010000002.1 GCA_910584495.1 uncultured Muribaculaceae bacterium | reverse complement strand
GTTTGTCAAGGACTTGCATTTATAACAAGTAATTAAGCTGCGAATTTAAGGAATTTAAGGAATCTGTTCTATCATAGCTGATAATGTTGGTTTTTCTTGATGAGTGTTTCGGCAATGCCGTTAAGGGCGAGACATGTTTGGCGCTTAAGCTCTTGGCCTGTGCCCGGGACCGAGATGATGAGCAATCGCCCGGCCTCGCAATTTTCGAAATCGCGCCCCATGGGTTTGTATTTGGGCTCAAATGGTTTATTCGTAATAACGATTAAGCGGCCACAAACGGTTTCTGCTTCGCTGCGTATGGCCTTTTCTGCCTTGGAAATGAAGGGCGAAACGAGTACACCGCCATTGGCGGCTGTGTAAAGCCATTGGGCGCGGTTTTGCTCACGTTTTTCGGGACTGTCGGCTCGGTGCACGACAACCAGTTCTTTAAAGGGATTGTCAAGCAGCTGCAGGTTGCCGTAGGCTTGCACTGTCACATCACCAATTTTCAGATTGTTTACACGCCTGAAAAAATCGGGAAACTGTCTGCGAACAGCAAGACGGAATGGATTCTGACGAATATATTTGAAAATGACCTGGAGAGAATTCGACGGCAGAAGGATGCGGTCGTAAAAATCATCAACGAATGCCGCGACATCTTGTCCTGTTGCTGCACGCCAGTCCTGGTGTATTAGCACTTTCAGTTTCCCTATTATGTTGCCCAGGTGCAGTTCGGTGGGGGATGTTACAAATAGAAGTAGGTGCACATGGTCCGGCATAACGCAGTACTGAAGCACTCGCAATGTCGGCTCGATTTGTGGCATGGAACGGATGCGGTTCTCAATTATAGAGCCGAGCGCACTTCTCGCGATGCCCACATCGGGCAGAGAACCACAGAGGGTGCCGAAGCATGGGGCTTCGGGGCTCTTTGCAAAGGTGATGTGGTAAATACACCGGGAATGGTAGTCGTGTGTGGCGAGGCGTGGCATTTAGCTGCTTTTGAAGGGTGGAACAAACCCGACGGCAAGCCGTCGGCACGATGACAAAAGCCGCCGCGTGGCGCTTTTGTTCTTGGTTCAAGCGGCTTGCCGCTTGCTTGTTATGTGGGGTTGGTGAATGTGCCCCAGGTCGACCGGTCGAGGTTGCGGTAGTTGATGGCTTCGGCAATGTGGCAGGGAAGGATGTCCGCGCTATTGTCGAGGTCGGCTATGGTTCGCGCCACTTTGAGGATGCGGTCGTAGGCTCGGGCACTCATGTCGTAGCGTGTCATAGCCTTTTTTAGGATTTTCATGGCTTCATCGCCAAGGGCGCAATACTGCTGCATGAGGCGCGAATTCATCTGCGCGTTGCAGTGCACTCCCGGCTCGTTGGCAAAACGCTGTTCCTGAATTTTGCGTGCAGCCACCACGCGCGCCCTAATGTCGGCACTCTTTTCGCCCTCGGGTTTGGAGGTGAGGTCGTCGAAGGGCACAGGCAGAATTTCAACCTGTATGTCGATGCGGTCCAGCAGAGGACCTGAGATACGTCCCATATATTTGCGAATGGCCCCGGGCGGACAGGTGCAAGCCTTTGTGGGGTGATTGTAATAGCCGCAGGGGCAGGGATTCATCGAAGCAACGAGCATGAAACCGGCGGGATAGTCGACCTGGTAACGTGCCCGGCTCACGCTTATGTGCCGGTCCTCCAGCGGCTGGCGGAGCACTTCGAGCACCGAGCGCGGAAATTCGGGAAATTCGTCCAGAAAGAGAATGCCGTTGTGAGCGAGCGAAATTTCGCCCGGCATTGGCAGGGAACCGCCTCCCACCATTGCCACGGGGCTGATGGTGTGATGCGGCGAGCGGAAGGGGCGCACCGTCATAAGGTGCGAGCCTCGCCGCAGCTTGCCGGCAACACTGTGTATTTTTGTGGTTTCCAAGGCTTCGCCAAGGCTCAGCGGCGGCATGATCGACGGCAGTCGCTTGGCCATCATCGATTTGCCGGAGCCCGGAGGCCCGACGAGCAGAATGTTATGGCCGCCGGCACAAGCAACTTCAAATGCTCGTTTCACATTTTCCTGGCCTCGAACTTCGCAGAAATCGTAGTCGAAATGACAACTTGCCTTTGCAAACTCTGCCCTGGTGTCGACCACTGTCGGCTGCAGCGAAGATGTTCCCTGCAGAAGGTCGGCCACTTCCTGCAGATTGTCCACGCCATATACGTCCAGACGGTTGACGACGGCTGCTTCCGAAACATTGGCCTTGGGCACAATCATGCCTTTGAAACCTGCGGCACGAGCCTGTATGGCCATAGGCAATACGCCCTTGATGGGTTGCACCGTGCCGTCGAGCGACAGTTCGCCCATAATCATATATTGAGCCAAGTCCGGGGCCTTGATAATTTCGTTACCCACAAGAATGCTTATGGCAATTGGCAGGTCGTAGGCCGCACCTTCCTTTTTGACATCGGCAGGAGCCATGTTGATGACAGCGGCATGGCGCGGTGGTTTGTAGCCACTCTGCAGCAAAGCAGAGCGCACACGTTCGTAGCTCTCTTTGACGGCAGTATCGGGCAGGCCGACGATGCAGTACTGGAAGCCTTGGCTGATAGCAGCTTCGACAGTGACTGTTATGGCATCTATCCCTTGGACTGCAGCTGCATATGTTTTGACAAGCATATTATTTCAGGATAGAGTCGACAAACTGTTTTGCCCGCTCCGGTTTTGGAGTGCGCAGGAGCTGGCGTCCGGCCGAATCGCATACAATGAAGAAGGGTACCGTGGGAATGGCCAGGCTGTCGACTTGCGGAGAGGCTAAACCGCCCGGAATACTCCCGCGTGTCCATTTGAGCGTGTCGTCGCCCAGTCCATATTCTTTTGGCGATACAAGAAGGTCGAAAACAGCAATCTTGCGGCTGTTGCGGTGTGTGGCTATGCCCTGAAGCATCTGTTTTTCGCTTTTACGTGATTCGGAGTTGACAAATGCCATCAGGTTGTAGGGCTTATTGTCGATATGGAGAACTGCCGGACGGTCCTTGGCATCAATATAGCGAATAGAATCGACTGTGGCACCTTTTTCTCGCACCAGACGCTGAATCAACAAGGTGAAACCATCGGTGAGGGCCGACGGTCGCGCCTCGGGAGCTATGAGCGACAGCAACGAATCGGCATCATGAGCCCGGACAGAGGCATCATAGCTTGTGAGAAGCAGCAATGTAGAAAGCACATCGGAACGATGCGAGCCTATATAGTTTGCCACAACGGCGTTTGCTTCCTTTGAACCCAAGGACAAGCTGTCGGCCTTGTGGTTGAGAAACTCCGACCATCGGCGGCTTACATCATTGCCGTCCACCTTCAGGCCGTAAGGTTTTTCACGATTGATATTCACCGTATATGTTTCGCCGTTTTTTGCCCAAAGATGCGCCAATGGACGATAGTCATTGTCGCATATCTCCACCATGGTATGCTGCGGCGAGTTGCAGAAAAATTCAAACTTGCCTTCGCGCACAGCTGTCACAGTCGACACATAGGCCCCGTTGGCATAGTAGAGGATGCGGAGGTTCATGGTCGGATTTCCGGCCACTTCGCCGTTGACACGAAACTGTTCGGTGTCGGTGCATGCAAAGAAAAGAAGCCCGCAGAGGAGCATGGACAAATAGCGTTTCATTAATAGTCGCTGAATAACTTAGGTTTGATCAACAGGCCCAGACGCACCTGACAGTGGTATTTGTTGTAGTCGAGGAGGCCTTCTCCGTAGCCGTTATAGAACTGCAGGGTGAGATATTGATTGTCTTTCTTGAAAATGCGGTAGGACAGGTCGAGCACTATATTGGCATTGAGGTTCCAACCCTTGCGTTTGACCACTGTCAGGCCGGCGTTGAATCGGCGGTTGTCGCTCACCACCTGGCATCCGAAGTTGAAGAAGCCGCAGTAGTCCACAATGTCTTTGTTGTTTTTGCCGTCGACAATAGGGGCCCATATCTTGCCATGAACCATCAGGTTTTTTGTAACGAAAATATTAGCAGCAAGGGCCACGCGGTTCCACGATCGCGACTGTATGCTGTCGCGCCCGTTTGATTCGTGCTCAATCATAAAGGTGAGCTTGCCTATATATCTGTTTTTGGCAAACAGTGGTTTGGTAAGTCCGATGCCGGGATTGAAATTGAGGTCGGTCATCGGCAGCGATTCCTCAAGCACATTCCAGAAGCATTTCTGGGTGTAAAACAGATAGAGGTAGGTACCCCATGGCAAAGTGGCATGCGTCAGTCGCTGGGCCACAGAAATTTGAAACTTGATGTTGGTGTTATATCTTGTAGGACGCTTATTGATGGACGGACCAAAGATAAAATAATTGTCTTTATACAGTCCGAAATAAGGCTGGTTCGAGAAGTCGCTTTTCACGCTGTCTTCCAGCATGGCACCGCCGCCGGTGACAAGTATCTGCGCATGGCAGCCTAAAAAGGCTGCCATGACCACAGATAATGATATCAGAAGACGTTTGAGCATTTATCAAATCACTTTGTCTTCGTCTGTTTCGAGAGCTAACTTCTCGTTTTTGAGAGATTCGGGCTGCTCGGTTGTAACACGTTCGAGCCACTTGACCATGCCGAACATCACTCCCATGGAGATGAAGCATACCACGAAGAATACGCCCCAGGCTTCCCAGATGGGCCACTTGTTGTACATCAGCGGGCCAAGGAAGAGCAGGAGGTTGCCCACGGCGGTGGCTCCAAGCCACAAGCCCTGGCAGAGACCCTGCATGTGTTTGGGTGCTACTTTCGATACGAACGACAGACCCAGAGGCGAGATAAACAGCTCTGCTACAGTGAGGAAGAAATAGATTACGAACATAATCCACCATCCGCTCTTCATGGATTCTGCCAATGTAGGCGACATTGCCTTGAAATCCTCGGCCGAGGGAAAACCTTCGAAATAGCTATAACCGGCAAGGAACAGATAGGCCAAGCCGGCAATACCCATGCCGATGGCAATCTTGCGAGGGGTGGATATTTCTTTGCCGCGTGCAGCAAGGCTGCCGAATATCCACATGATGACAGGAGTGAGGACTATGACAAAGAAAGGATTGACAGCCTGCCATATTTCGGGGGCTATGGCGTCGGTCTTCACAAAGTCGCGGGCAAAGAGCGACAACGATGTGCCGTTCTGATGGAATGAGAACCAGAAGAAGATGACTATGCCAAGCACGGCAAAGAGAGCATACATGCGCTGTTTGATTTCCTTGGCCATGGCCAGTTTTTCGGCCTGGGTATAGTTCTGTGTCTCTACTACACCTTTCTTGGGAGGATTGGGAAGGCCGTTCTTGCACCAGATGAAAATGACAAGCGAGATGAGCATGGCGGCAACCGAAGCGATGAACGAATAGTGGATGCCGGTGTTGAACACGTCGAGATACTGTGTGCAGAACGCACTGATGTCGCCGCTCACATCGCCGCCCACCTGAGTGATGAGGGCATATAGATTATTTACATTCTCTGTGTTCATGCTGTTGCCAATCGACAGATATTCATGGGCCAGTGCCGGCAGCGAGGCATTGTAGGTCAGATTGTGTACGCCGAGCCACCACGAACGCAGCATTGGAGCCACGAAGGGAGCGATGAGGCCGCCGATGTTGATGAACACATAGAAAATCTGGAAACCCGAATCGCGCTGTGCGGCATAACGGGGATTGTCATAGAGCTGGCCGACGATTGCCTGCAGGTTGCCCTTGAAGAGGCCGTTGCCAAAGGCAATCAGGAAGAGTGCGAAGCAGGTGAGAGGCAGCAGCCACGAGGTGTTTTCGGCTGTCGACAAGATGGGAATTGCGAGGATGCAGTAGCCCAGCGACATGACAATGAGACCCTTGATGATGGTGCCCTTGTAATCTTGTGTTTTGTCGGCGATGAGACCGCCTACGAGGCTCAGAATGTAGATACCCGCATAAAAAAACGAGTAAATCAGACCGCTTGTTTCGTCGTTAAGGCCGAACTTCGAGCACAGAAAGAGCACAAGCACGGCATTCATAATGTAGTAGCCGAAACGCTCGCCCATGTTGCTAAGCGCGGCGGGAATCAATCCCTTGGGGTGGTTCTTAAACATAATATGATGGATTGGTGGTTAATCTTGGTATTCTTTGAGCAGCTCCATTGCTCGTTCGGCATCGGCTTTGGGCACGAGCACCTTGATGGGTGCCCATGAGAGAGCCGCGCCATATAGTGTGCTCATGTTCTCGCTCTCTACGCGTGCCTCTATGCCGTTGGCCTGAAGCATGCCGCAGGCAATGTGAGCCGATGGAAGGTCGGGATAGCTTTCGACTATTATATAGTCCATAGTTTATTGAACAATAAGGAGATAGTATTGTTTCTTGCCACGCTGTACAATAATGTATTTGTCCTGCAGCAACATGGATGTCGAGGCTGTGGCCTGAGGATCGGTGATTTTTTCCTTGTTCACCGAAAAGCCGCCCTGCTGCACGAGTTTGCGGAACTCAGCCTTGGAGGGGAACACTTGAGCTTTCTCCACAAGAAGGTCGGCAAGACGGATGTTGCCGTCGATGTCGGCGCGGCTCACAGTGAATGTGGGCACGCCTTCGAACACATCGAGCAGTGTGTTTTCGTCGATGGTGTGGAGCACCTGCGCTGTGTTGTTGCTGAAAAGAATCTGCGATGCTTCTTCGGCAGCTTTGAGGTTGTCGGTGCCATGGACAAGCGTGGTGATTTCCTGAGCCAGACGGCGCTGGAGCACGCGGCGGCCGGGGTCCTGACGGTGCTCCTCGATGAGGGCTTCGATTTCCTCGCGTTCGAGCGAAGTGAAAATTTTGATATAGCGTTCGGCATCATCGTCGGCCACGTTGAGCCAGAACTGGTAGAACTTGTAGGGAGACGTGCGGGCAGCGTCGAGCCACACATTGCCCCCTTCGGTCTTGCCGAATTTTGTTCCGTCGGCCTTGGTGATGAGGTTGCAGGTCAGGGCGTAGGCTTCTTTGCCGAGCACGCGGCGGATGAGCTCTGTGCCGGTGGTCATGTTGCCCCACTGGTCGGAGCCGCCAATCTGGATGGTACAGCCGCGGTCGCGGAAAAGGGTGAGGAAGTCATATCCCTGCACCAGTTGGTAGCTGAATTCGGTGAATGACATGCCCTGCTGGTTTTCGCCGCTAAGACGTTTCTTAACCGATTCCTTGGCCATCATATAATTGACAGTGATGAGCTTGCCCACGTCGCGGATGAAATCGAGGAAGGTGAAGTCCTTCATCCAGTCGTAGTTGTTGACGAGCACGGCGGCATTGGGCGCGTCGCTCTCGAAGTCCAGGAACTTGGCAAGCTGTTTCTTGATAGCCTCCTGGTTGTGGCGCAGAGTCTCCTCGTCGAGGAGCTTGCGCTCCTGGCTTTTCATCGAGGGGTCGCCGATCATGCCGGTGGCGCCGCCCACGAGGGCTATAGGCTTGTTGCCGCAACGCTGGAAATGGCGGAGCATCATCACGCCCACCAGGTGACCTATGTGGAGGCTGTCGGCCGTGGGGTCGAAGCCCAGATATGCTGTGGCCATGCCTTTTTTGAGTTCGTCTTCAATGCCCGGCATCATGTTGTTGAGCATGCCGCGCCATTTTAGTTCTTCGATAAAGTCCATTGGTCTTTTATATTTCTGTCTGTTTAAAATTCTGAGAAAGCAAGAGGCAGGAGCGAGGCCACCGAAGGCACGCAGTAGATTTTGTTGCGTCCGGCAAGGAGAACGCCGACTGGATGCCCTGCAAGTTTTTCATATTCGAGCAAGGCCTGGCGGCAAGCACCGCAGGGGGCAGTGGGCTCTGCGCACTCTTCGCCGTCGGTACCGACAGCGGCAATAGCAATCATCTCGAATTTGGAACCGGGAAAGTTGGCCCCGGCCCAGAAGCATGCCGAACGCTCGGCGCAGGTGCCCGACGGATAGGCCGCGTTTTCCTGGTTGGCTCCGCACACCACTTCGCCATTGTCGAGCAGTATCGCTGCTCCCACTTTGAAATGGCTGTAAGGAGCATAGGAGCCACCGGTAGCGGCTCGTGCCGCATCGACAAGCACACGCTCACGCTCGGTCAGTTCGTCGTATTGTTTTTCCCGCACGGGGACCGTAATTTCAAAATCTCTCATCTGTGTAGTTCGATTTAATAGTGCAAATTTACGGCTTTCAAGTCCTAAAACAAAAAATTGGCTCTAAAATTTTAATATTTTGGAAATAAACACTATTTTTGCAGTCGCAAATCACGTGTAGGGTGCTCCGTGCACCTGCCGTTGCATCTTAAACGATAACGATAAACCGAACATAACAAATGGAACAAACCTCCAAACCAGTCATCACCGAAGAACAGGCTGAAGACATCATTGCCAAAGCACAGAAGAACAAAAAAGCCATCATAGCTTGCTCCGTGGCAGGTTTTGTGTGCATCATCACCGTGCTCATATGGCTCCTCGTGGCCCAGGCCGGCGGCAAGAAGGCCGACGAACTCGTGGCTCGTGCCGACGCTGCCCAAACCGACAGCATTGCTCTCGCTCTCTATGAAAAAGCTGCCGATGCCGGATACAAGAGCGGCAATCGCGCCGCTGCTCAGGCTGCAATAATTCTTTATTCGCAGGGCAAATACGAAGAAGCTCTCAAATATCTCGACAACGCTTCGCTTGACGACAACATTGCCGAAGCCGGCGTTTATGCTCTCACCGGCGACTGCTATGTGAACCTCGACAACTACGACAAAGCTCTTTCGAACTACAAAAAAGCAATCTCTGCCGCTGACGAAAATCCCGAAATTGTGCCCTTCGTCCTTGTGAAGATGGCAAACATCTATCGCGCCCAGCAGAATTATAAAGCCGAAGCCGAAGCCTACGAAACTATCATCAAAAATTACCCCACCTACGCAACCAGCACTCGTACCGACATCAAGAAATACTACGAACGTGCTAAAGCCATGGCCGGCAAGTAATATCTTTCGTAACGAAATATGAAAGGCTGCCTTTGCTGGCAGCCTTTTTTTCAATCAGAGAAAAAGTGGAACGACTCGACGACCTTGCAACCAAGCCCATAGGGCGCCTGCTATGGCAATATAGTCTGCCGTCGGTGGTGGGCATGCTTGTCATGGCTCTCTACAATGTGGCCGACCGTATCTTTATCGGCAATTGGGTGGGGCCCGATGCCATTGCCGGGCTTGCTGTCACCTTCCCGATAATGAATCTGGCAACGGCCATCGGCGTGCTCGTAGGTGTTGGTTCATCGGCAAAAGTTTCTATCGATTTGGGGCGAAATGAGATCGCCCTTGCCGAGGAAACATTGGGCAACGCCCTGACGCTCACCTTTATCAACGCTGCCATCTATATGACAGTGTTCTATATCTACCTCAACCCCCTGCTCAGGGCCTTCGGAGCCAGTGATGCCACCCTGCCCTATGCGTCAGAATATATGACCGTGCTCATGCCCGGCTTGCTGATGACCAATATTGCCTATGGCATGAACAACATCATGCGCTCGTCGGGCTATCCGCAAAGGGCAATGTACACCATGCTCATCGGAGCGGCTGTCAACGTAGTGCTCGACCCTCTCTTTATCTACGTTTTCGGCTGGGGCATAGCCGGCGCGGCATGGGCCACGGTAATAGCCATGGCTGTGTCGGCGACATTCGTAATGCAGCACTTTTTCAGAAAAGGTGTGAGCGTGCGGCTCCACTGGCGCACTTTGCGCCTTAGATGGACATTGGTGGCCGGAATCATTGCCATTGGTGCAGCCCCGGCTTTGGTAAATGCTGCATCGTGTGCAATCAACGCTTTGATAAACAACACTCTGGCGCATCTTGGCAGTGACCGCGACATTGGAGCAGCCGGAATCATGGTCACCTACACGTCGCTGCTTGTCACCATTGTGCTCGGTTTCTGTCAGGGTGCGCAGCCTATCATAGGATATAACTATGGAGCCCGGAACTTCCATCGTCTGCGCCGTGCCTATTTTCTGGCAGTTTGTGCTGCTACTGTCGTTACATTCTCCGGGGCCGTAATAGGACTTCTTTTCCCAAGGCAACTCGGCATGGTGTTCACCGATGATTCGGACCTGCTCGATGCAACACAACGGGCACTCGGCATCTGCCTGTGGGCCTTTCCCGTTGTCGGCTTCCAGATTATCTCGTCCATGCTCTTCCAGAGCATAGGCAAGGCCCGACAGTCAATTTTGCTCAGCCTTCTGCGTCAGGTCATCTTCATGATTCCCTTCCTGCTCCTCTTCCCGCGTTGGTGGCACCTCGAGGGTGTATGGCTCTCCTTCCCCCTGTCCGACCTCTGCGCCACAGTTGTAACAGTCTTCCTCGTCATTCTTCAAATGCGTCGGTTCCGCACCCTGTCGCAAGGAAGCTGACACCATCATGAGAAAGATGTCGGCGGCACACCGAACTGCTTTTTGAAGCTGCGGGAGAAGTGGCTCAGTGATGAGAAGCCTGTCATATCGGAGATTTCGGAGAGGGTGTATCTGTGCTCTCGGATGAGTTCTGCGGCACGGTTGAGTTTGTATGTTTTGAAAAATACCGACGGAGGTTCGCCGGTGAGGCCTTTCACTTTGTAGTAGAACTTGGTCCGCGACATGTGTATCAGGCGCGAAATTTCGTTGACATCCAGTTCGCAGTTGGCCAGTTCTTTTTCCATCAGGGCATACAGCTCTTCGAGGAATGCGCTGTCCTGCGGCGATATTATGTCGGAATCGACATCTTCTACCGTTGTTACGGCGGTGATTGTTTTCATGGCCTTCTCCCTGTTGCGGAGAAGTGAGCCAATCTGCGACATGAGCAACGAAGGTTCGAAAGGTTTTGTAATGTAGGCATCGGCTTCTGCATCGAGGCCTTCCACCTGGTTTTCAACCGTTGCTTTAGCGGTGAGGAGTATGACGGGAATGTGGCTGAAACGTATGTCGCGTTTGACGAAGCGGCAAAGGTCGTAGCCGTCTTTGCCCGGCATCACAACATCGCTGATAATCATGGCGGGTGTGTTTTCGTCGAGCCAGCTCAGGGCCGATTCGGCATCGAAACGGTTCACCACCCTATATGATGACTGCAGGAGCGTGCGCAGATATTCTGCCACCTGTATGTCGTCGTCCACCACCAGAATCAGTGGGCGAGAAGTGGTGTCGGAGGTGTCGGCACCCATCGGTGATACGCCTCCCGGTGGCGAACTCAGCGGATAGGTATCGAACTGGGTGGGCGACCCTTTGTGGCGGTCGTTGGCATATACTTCGGCCTGTGCAGGGATGATGAGGTCGAATTCGGCACCGTTGAATTCTTTGCTGTCAACTGCAAACAGACGGCCGTGATGGAGGTTTGCAAGGGCACGGGAATAATATAGCCCAATTCCCGAGCCGCAGTTGTAGCTGCCTGATTCGTTGTTGTTGTCGAGCTGGTAATAGCGTTCGAATATTTTTTCGAGTTTGTCGGATGGTATTCTGTTGCCGGTGTTGCGGACATATATTTTGATTGCCTCTCCGATTTCAGAATCGTGAACGATGTCGAGGCCCACAGTCACCGTGCCGCCTCGGGGGGTGAATTTCAGTGCGTTCGAAAGGAGGTTTGTGATGATTTTAGACAGTTTGTCGGCATCGGCGGTGACAAAGCAGTTTTCTTCCATACCGTTAGTGACAAAGGTCAGTTCTTTATTTGCAGCATGGAGCGAAAACATTTCAGTGAGCTGCCGCAGCAGTGCGGCGATATCGATTCGTTCAACTTCCAGAGGCAGGGTGTCGTTTTCCAGTTTGTTGAAATCGAGCAGCTGGTTTACAAGGTTAAGCATTCGCGACACGTTGACCTTGGCTATAGTGAGCAGATGTCTGTTTTGTTCCGATATTTCTTTGTCGGCTGCAAGCTGCTTGATAGGGCCTGAAATCATGGTGAGCGGGGTACGGAATTCGTGCGATATGTTGGCAAAAAATCGCATGTTCATGTTGTTGATGTGTTGTTCTCGTTCTTTTTCGAGGCGTGCGCGATGCACAGCCTCGCGTTCGGCCTTCACTTTCATTACGGCCACAATGAGAACCGCCGAGATGGAAGCTATGATAATGCAGATAATTATTATTGCCCACCAGGAGGTCCACCATGGGCCTTCAATAATGACCTTGATCGTTATCTGCGAACTGTCGTCGCCAACAATGCCCACTTTAAATTGATAAGTGCCCGGGGCCACATTGGCATAGTATGCCACTCGCGAACCCGACGATTCAATCCACCTGTCGTCCACGCCTTCGAGCATGTAGCGATAGGGCACGCGAGGATTCATGCAGTAGTCCACGGCCACAAAGGTGATGCCAAAGCTGTTTTTGTCGTTGTCAAGGTGCACATCAGGGCAATACTGCATGTCGGTGTCGATGATGCCTGTTCCGGGACGCACCGCTTTGTTGTGGACAATAAGGTTTTGGAACAACAGAGGTGCCGATACCCTCTGTGAAACCTCTCGAGGATCGAAGGAGGTGATGCCGTGGGTTGCGCCGAAGTAGATGTAGCCCGATGTGTCGACTGCGGCCGCACGGTCGTAGAACTGGTTGCCTCCGATACCGTCGCGTGCCATAAAATGTTCGAAATATTCGTCGCCGGGACAGTACCTGCACAGACCGTTTAGCGTACTCACCCACAGGCACGAATCGCGGTCCTGACGTATTGCCGAAACATCGAAGCCGTCAAATTCCTTTATTGCCACAAATGTCGAATCGGATTTGTCGTAGCGCAGCAGTCCGTTGGCGATTGTACCTATCCACAGATTGCGACAGTTGTCCACAAACACATCCGTAGGAATGAACACTGAGCGGGTTAGCGATTTTTCCAGGCTCTTGTCTGCCACAGGCAGGGGGCTCACTTCTTTGGTGTTGATATCGACAGTCTTTGGCGGCTGGTTGAATGCCGCCACAAGAATGTGTTCGTTGTCGTAGACGGTGAGACCGGGAATGAAAACAAAACCGGGGTCGAAAACCTGCAGAGGGACAAATTCCGAGGCATCAGGCTTCAGATAAGCCACATATGGCGAGCCTGTTCCGAGCCATATGGTGCCGTTTGCATCTTCTGTAATGGACATTACTCCCCAAATGTTATATCGTTTGTCGACACCGAGACCTCTGTCCGACGGCTTGCATCGGAGCACTTCGCTGTTTGTGAGAGTAATCCATATATATCCTTTTGAATCGGCAAAGACATTCTTGATATATTCGTCGTAGGCATGCCCTCTCGAAGAGAGGCTTATGATGGGGAAATGGCAGATAGATTTGTCGCGATTGTCGAGCATGAATATGCCATCGTTGCGCGTGGCCATCCAAAGGTTGTTATCGCGGTCGATGGTTGTCGACACCACCGACTTGTTATCCACCGCCGTTTTCGCTGTCTTGTTATGGTTGAAGCGATCGGTATATTTGTAGTGAACATCTATCCCCTGGTCATGGCCTCCGAACCATATGTTTCCCCTCGAATCGGTGAACATTGTTTTGATTTTGAATTCCGGCACCTTGATTGGGAAATCTGCATCGTTCTGGCTGATGATTTTCGCTGTGGTGGCATTGTAGAGAAACATGCCGTCGTTGGAGGTGAGGAACATCAGGCCATTGTCGCCGTAGGGATGGACAAATTCGACGGATGCGGAGCCGAGCATGGGATGGGACGAAACAGCCGGAGGCAGGGGAGTGAACTTTCCGCTGCGGGTGTCGAAGCAACGAAGCATGTTTCCTGCAAGCCACAAATAATGACCATTGAACATGAAAGAGTTACGGCAATATGTGTCATTGGGTATAGAATCAGTAAGAATATTGCGTTCGGAATCGTAACGACGTATTGAATTTTCGCCAACTACCCATACTTGATTGTCGGCATCACGATGTAGATTGATATTGAAGAACGAACCGGGACAATTGTCATCAACCAAAAGTTCGGCCTTTTCTTCGCCCGGTTTGTAGCCCATCAACGCCTTGTTGGCAGTGAAAATCAACGAAGAATCGTCCATTTCCACAATATTCGACACTATGGGTCGATCTCCTATGTCAATAGTGACGAAGTTATCTTGGTCCGTATATCGGCAGAGGCCCTGAATAGTACCGATATAGAGTGTGCCGTCTTTGGCTCGGTGTATGGTGCGTATCTGGTTGTCGGGAAGCGAGAGTGAATCGTCGTGACTGAAATACTGGAAAAATTCGCGCGAGTTGTAGCGGTTGAGGCCTCGAAAGGTTCCAATCCAAATCTGCCCGGTGGCATCCTCGGCAATGGTGTAGACAAATTGGTTGGATATATTGTCTGCCAGCACCGGGGCCTTGCCGGAGGCACTGTCGGATTCCTGCTTTGTGGAGCAGCTCATCATCATTGCGGCGAGACATAAGAAATAGGCAAGCAATCGCATGGTAGTAGATTTTTTTGTTCTGCAAAATTATCATTTTTTATGGTATGTCAGTTAAATAAAATGCTTGATTTTTAAAAGGATGAACGAATTGCCAAACATTTGAACAAATATGCAAGCTCCTGTGACGGCATATGCAAACAATATGAAAAAGGCGACAAGCCCTACGCAGAAATTGAAGCTAATTTTGCAGCGTAGAAAAAAGCATAACCATACTCAATATTATGAAGAAACACATCACATCATTAGCATTGCTTGCACTTGCACTCTGCAGCCACGCCGCCGAGCCTCGCAGTGCCATTTCAACTACCGATGCTACCACCACTGTGGAGCAAGGCCGGATTGCCGGCTATACCGAAGAGGGCATTAACATATATAAGGGAGTACCCTATGCCAAGGCCGAGCGTTTTATGGCCCCGCAGCCGGCCGACAAATGGGAAGGCACCCGCAGCTGCCGCAACTACGGCCCCACATGTCCGCAGGCTGTGCGACAGGGATGGCAGAACGACGAGATTGCCTTTGCTTTCAACTGGGACGACGGTTATCCGGGCGAGGATTGCCTGCGTGCCAACATCTGGACACCTGCAAAAGGTGCCGACGGTGCCAGGCGTCCGGTCATGGTGTGGTTGCACGGTGGCGGTTTTGCAACCGGCAGCGGTCAGGAACTTCCCGGCTATGACGGCGCAAACCTTGCCCGAAAGGGCGATGTGGTGGTAGTTACGCTCAACCACCGCCTCAACGTGCTCGGCTTCCTCGACCTGTCCGATTTCGGCCCGGAATATGCTTCGTCGGGCAACGCCGGCCTTCTCGATCTTGTGGCCGCTCTTCAGTGGGTCAAAAATAATGCCGAAGCTTTTGGCGGCGACCCCGACAACATTACCATCTTCGGACAGAGCGGAGGTGGAGGCAAGGTGTCGATTCTCTGCGCTACTCCGGCTGCCAAGGGTTTGTTCCACAAGGCAATCGTTCAATCAGGCTCCACGCTGAGCACCATGACTTCCGACTGGTCGCGCCGTATTGGCCGCGCCGTGGTCAAGGAGCTCGGTCTTGAAAAAGATGTCAAAAAACTCTCGTCGCTGCCCTACACCGAGCTGCTCGCCGCCGCCAACCGCGCTCTTGCTAAAGTGCGCGCCGAAGTTGAGGCCGAAGGCGGCACGGGCGGTGCCTTTATCTTTGGCTGGGCCCCCACAGTCGACGGCAGTGTCCTTCCACGCCAGCCTTTCTCAGAAGGTGCACCTGAACAGAGCCGCGACATCCCCATGCTCATAGGAACCACCAAATGCGAGTTCTCGTCCACAACCTACGTGCCCATGCTCCGTGGCGTGGATATGGCCGGCGCCCGCGCCTTCGTAGAGCGCCAGTGGGGCAAGAACACCGATGAATATATCAAAAAATATGCCGAGGCCTACCCCGGCTACCAGCCTAAGGACATCATCGACTTCGACACCACTTTCCGCCCAAATGCTGTGAAACAAGGCAACATCAAGGCTGAGCAGAAGGGAGCCCCGGTGTATATGTATCTGTTCACATGGGAATCGCCCGTCCTCGACGGCATACTCCGCAGCACACACTGCATGGAAATTCCTTTCGTATTCAACAACTCCAAAATTCATGCCTCTATGACAGGCGGCGGTGTCGAAGCCGATGCCCTGGCCGAAAAGATGTCCGACGCCTGGCTGGCTTTCGCCCGCACCGGCAACCCCAACACACCGTCGCTTCCCTCATGGCCTCAGTATGATGCCAAAAAGCGAGCCACCATGTTCTTCGACAATGAATGCTCAGTGCGCAACGGCCACGACCGCGCCCTGCTCGACTTCGTCGATAAAGTGCAGAACCAGAAAAGCTTCTAATTCTTAATCTTAAATACCAATCATCATGAAATTGAAATTAACCTTTCTTCTTTTGATGCTCACCGGTGCTCTCTGGGCCTCGGCACAGGCATCTGTAAAGGTGACGGGCACAGTGTCTGATGCCACAGGCGAACCCCTGATCGGCGTCAGCATCACTCCCAAGGGTAACCCGAAGGGCGTGATCACCGACATCGACGGCAATTACGAAATCAGTGTCGCCAACGGCTCGACCCTCGTCTACACCTATGTAGGTTACGAGCCCGCCGAACGCAAAGTGTCCGGCGCAGGCGTCATCGACGTGAAACTCACCGAAAGCTCCACAGCCCTCAACGAAATGGTTGTCGTGGGCTACGGCGTACAGAAGAAAAGCTCAGTGACCGGCGCCATCTCGCAGGTGAAGGCTTCGGACATCGAGAACCGCACCGTGACCAGCCCCCAGGCTGCCCTCCAGGGCAAGACTGCCGGCGTGCAGGTGGTGAACACCTCCAGTGCCCCCGGTTCGTCGCCCACAATCCGCGTGCGCGGCTATTCATCGAATGTCTCGAGCGACCCTCTCTATGTTGTCGACGGCGTGCGTCTTTCCGATATAAGCGGCCTTGACCCTAACGACATTGCGTCTATCGAAGTGCTCAAAGATGCTGCCTCGGCTGCTATCTATGGTGCCGAGGCCGGCAACGGTGTTGTGCTCATCAGTACCAAGCGCGGCAGTGCAGGCAATGGCAAGATTCAGTACGATTTTCAGTATACCTGGGAGCGTCCGGCCAAGATTCCCAAGATGCTAAATTCCGAACAATATATCCAGTATATGACCGAAGGCAATATCTTCACAGAGGATTATCTGCTTAAAAACTGGGACGGCCACACCAACACTTCGTGGATTGACGAAGCCTTCGAGACCGGCCACATGCAGCGTCACAACGTGTCGTTCACAAACGGCAACGCCAACGGCAACTACTACCTGTCGCTCTCTTATATGGACAACAACGGTATCGTTGGCGGCGGCAAGGACAAATACCAGCGTCTGACCGCGGCAATCAACGCCGAATACGACATCAAGAGCTGGCTCAAGGTGGGAACTACCAACCAGATTGAAAAATACAATGTGAGCCAGGTGTCGACCAACAACGAGTACGGCAGCCTCATCTCGGGCGTTCTTCTGCTCGACCCTCTCACGCCCTTTGTCTATGCTCCAGACAAACTCCCCATTCACATGCTCAATGCCCAGAAGAACGGCAAGCATCTGCTCACCGACAAGAACGGCAACTACTACTCGTCGTCGCAATTCATTTCGGGTGAAAACTACCATCCCTTCGTGATGCGCGACAACGGCGTGGGTCGCACCGGCGGTTTCAACATCAACGGCAGCATCTATGCCGACTTCAAGCCCTTCAAAGGCTTCACCTTCACATCGCGCTTCGGCTACCGTCTGTCTGCCAGCCATAATTCCAACGTGAGCCTGCCTTTCTACGGCAACGCCACACAGAGCGGCGACTACCTGAGCATGAACGCCCAGAACTCGCAGAGCGTCTACTATCAGTGGGAAAATTTTGCCAACTATTTCCGCCAGTTCGGCGTGCACACGGTGTCGGCCATGGTGGGTATGTCCTACTCAGAATCTACAAGCTCCTACACCCAGGGCAGCCTCAACGCCAACAACGAGGACGCGCTGAAGAAGAACGACCCCCTGTTCTGGTACCTCAACTATGCCAGCTCCTCGGCCACCAAGGGCGTGGGCGGCGAAAAGACCCGCAGCTCCAAGATGTCCTACTTCGGCCGCGTAAGCTACGAATACGACAACCGCTACCACATCCAGGCTTCGCTCCGCGCCGATGCCGCCGACCTTTCCAAGCTTCCTCTTGAAAACCGCTGGGGCTACTTCCCCGCTGTGTCGGCAGGCTGGACAATCTCCAACGAAAAATTCTTTGAACAGGCCCGCCGCTGGGTGGACAACGTAAAAGTCCGCGCAAGCTGGGGCCAGAACGGTTCGCTCGCAGCCCTCGGCGGATACCCCTACAGCACCGACATGGCTATAGGCGGTTTCTATCCTCTCGTGCCCGGCAATAACTATACAAACGCCGTGTCGCCCTCTACCATGGGTAACGACAAACTGAAATGGGAGACTTCGGAACAGGTGAACGTGGGTCTCGACATGCGCTTCCTCCGCAACCGCATGGGCGTTGTTGTCGACTGGTTCGACAAAAAGACCAAAGACCTCCTGGTCAACGGCACAGTTCCCTCGCTCATCATCGGTGGCGCCACATCGCCCATGAACGCCGGTAACGTGAGCAACCGCGGCTGGGAAGTGGAACTTTCGTGGCGCGACGCAGTGGGCGACTTCCGCTACAGCGCTACCCTCAACTTCGCCACCCTCAAGAACAAGGTTACATACCTCGACCCGTCCATCAACCGCATCGGCGGCACAAATTTCCACACCTCCACCATCACCTACTTCGAGCAGGGCTATCCCGTCTACTACTTCCGCGGCTACAAGTTCAACGGCCTCGACGAAAAGGGTAACCCCACCTTCAAGGACCTCGACGGCAGCGGCAAGCTTGATGACGGCGACCTCGACTACATCGGCGACGCCATCCCCGACGTTACCTACGGCCTGACCCTCAATCTGGGCTGGAAGGGCTTCGACCTCACAGTGTTCGGCACCGGAGCCGCCGGCAACAAGGTGTTCAACTGCATCAACCGCGCCGACTTCCCTCAGGTGAACAAACTCAAGGAAGTGTTCTACGACAACCGCTGGACCGCCACCAACCCCAACGGTACCGTTCCCCGCGCAGGCGCCGAGAACATGGACAAATATCAGATTTCCGACGCCCTTGTCTACAACGGCTCCTATTTCAAAATCAAGCAGATTCAGCTTGGCTACACACTCCCCCAGAGCTTCACACGCCGCTTCTACGTGAGCAACATGCGCGTCTACGGCTCGCTGGACGATTTCTTCTGCTTCACCAAATATCCGGGCTTCGACCCCGAAGTGGCTGTCAACGCCACCTCCGGTATGGGTATCGACAAGGGTTCCTATCCTTCGTCGAAGAAAGTGGTTGTAGGTTTCAACATTTCATTCTAATCTGTCAATACTATGAAACTCAAATATATAGTTCCGGCACTGATGGCCGGCGTGGCGCTCCTCTTTTCGTCGTGTGAAGACGGCCTCGACATCCAGAAACACGGCAACATGGGCGGTCAGGACGACTTCTACAAAACCGATGCCGATGCCCAGCAGGCCGTAGCCTCGATGTACACAAGCTGGGGCGGAGCATATTACAACTGGTTCTTTGTGAAGAACCTCATCTCCGACGACTTTTGGACCGGCGGCGGCTCGCGCGGCGACAACCCCGACATGGAACGCCTCAACGAATATACCTTCGACACCGACCATGGCATGCTTTCCGGTTTCTACAGCAGCATGTACAACATCATCTACAAGGCAAACCTCATAATTGAAAAGGTAGAGCCCGATACCCCCGTCAAAGCTCAGGCTGTGGCCGAAGCATATTTCTTCCGCGGATGGGCACACTTCGAACTTGCCTCGCTGTGGGGCTCGGCTCCGGTTGTCGACCACCTGCTGCAGCCCGGTGAATACCACCAGGCAAACAGCACCGCCGAAGACCTCTGGGCACAGACCGAGAAGGACTTCCGCGCCGCCATCGACAGCAAGGCTCTCATCTCCAAGAGCGATGTCAACGATGCAGCCGCCACAATCCGCGTGACCCCCGAAGTGGCTCAGGCCATGCTGGGCAAGGCCCTCCTTTTCCAGGGCAAATATGCCGAGGCTGCCAAGGAACTTGACGCCGTCATCAACTCCGGCAAATACGACCTCTACCGCGGCGACCTCGACAAACTCCACCACGCCGTGGCCAACGGCTGCTGCGAGGCCATGCTCGAGGTGCAGAAACGCAACGACCCCGAACACACCTGGGACACAATGTCGATGGAATACCTGATGATGGGCTGGCGCACCGCGCTCCTCAACATCGGCGGCCTCGACAAGGACATCGCCAACGGTACATACGGCTTCATGAATCCCCGCAAGAGCCTCTACGACGCCTTTGTGGCTACAGAGGGTGTCAACGGCTACCGTCTGAAAGCAACCATGCGCACCTACGACGAGCTCAACGCCGAATACGGCCTGACCGTGGTTTCCGGCGAACGCCTGGTGGGCCACGAAGGTATCTTCAACTGGAAGAACCGTGCGCTCAAAGAGGACTGCATCATGGACGCCTCCTACTTCCAGGGCTTCCAGTTCATCAACCGCCGCGTGATGCGCTATGCCGAAGTGCTGCTCCTCGCCGCTGAGGCACACGCCATGTCGGGAGGCTCCAAGGCTGCCGAGTATGTCAACAAGGTGCGCGAACGTGCCCGTCTCCAGCCGCTGGCAAACGTGACCATGGACGACATCAAGAACGAAAAACGCCTCGAGCTCTGCTTTGAGAGCGTGCGCTTCCAGGACCTCGTGCGCTGGGGCGACGCCGAACGTGTCATGGCCGAACAGGGCAAGCAGGTTCCCGCCTTCAAGTCAGACGGTATCGACAATGCCGCCTTCTCCAACTCAAACTATGGCTTCAAGAGCAAGCACAAACTCCTGCCCATCCCCCGCAAGGAGCTCGAACTCAACAAGAACATGAAGCAGAACCCCGAATGGTAAACATCTAATACAGACAACAATGAAAAAACTATATTATATCCTGCTGCTTCCGCTCATTACTCTGTTGGGTGCGTGCAGCGACGATGTTGTAGACAATCTTTCGGGCACCTACAACGATATTGAACGAATCACTTTCACCGGCGAGAAGACACTGCCTACCGATAAACTCAAAAAAGGTCTCAAATACCTCAACATGGAGTTCACCGCTGAAGGCGATGTTTCGCTGAGCCTGCGTGTTGTCTCGCCCGAGTGGACCCTCCAGTCAGGGTCCTACACTCCCATCGAGGACCTCGAAGCCCCCAAGGCCCAGCAGTTCTACGGTTTTGTTTCGCATGGCACTCAGGCAGCGGGTCGATTCACCGAAGGCACGCTCGAAGTGAACCTTGTCAACGGCATATACTATATATCGGGCCTTTTTTCTGCTAAGGACGGTAAACGCTATGTGCTCAACTTCCGCGGCCCCATCGAATTTGAAATCGGCGTTGACGATCCCGAGGCAAGCGGCTATACCATCACCATGAAGGCAGAGCCCGTGATTATTACAGACTACACAACATGGCAGACCGTCGTTGTGCCCGGTGTGAACAAGTACACCATCGCCGTGTCCGACCCCAACGGCGCCGATGCAGCCTTCTTCGAAGCCATCAACAAAGAAGGACTCGACCTTGAACAGCTCATGGGCTCCTACACCATCGCCGGTTCGCCCACCGAACCCTGGCTGATTGACAACGGATGGCTTGTGCCCGAATACGGCATGGCCGGCGGCGCCTTCGTGGTGGCCAACGGCGAGAAGCAGTACATCACCGCAGGCAAAGTGACCTTCTCTTCCGTCACAGGCATCGACGGCAGCACCCTCTTCAACTTCAGCGGCGAAGGCCTCAAGTACATCACTGTGGCAGGCGGCTCGGGCGACGCAGCCCTCAACATCCGCTTCTGCACCTACCTCAAGAAGTCAGGTACCGAGCTCAGAGACCTCAGCTTTGCAAGCCAGGTCCTCGGCCGCGATGTGAAGTACTCCGTTCTCCTCCCCGACGGCTATGACGCAAGCAAGGAATACCCCGTTCTCTACCTCCTCCACGGTGCCGGCGGCGGCAATAACGACTGGCTCGACGCCGGCGGCATTGCAAGCCACATAGGCAGCGTCGAGAACAAGATGGTGATTGTCATGCCTCAGGCAAGCTTCGAAGGCTTCGACAGCTTCTATCTTGACAACTATGCCGGCAAGGGCATGAACTACGAGACCTTCTTCATCACAGAATTCATGCCTGCTATGGAGCAGACCTACAAATGCAACGGCAAGCGCGGCCTGGCCGGCCTGTCGATGGGCGGCTACGGCACCCTCTACTACGGCCTCAAATATGCCGACAAGTTCTGCGGCATGTATGCCTGCTCGCCGGCACTGGCTCTGGAAGGTATACCGAGCATTTTCGACATGGTATGGACTCCGGGAGCTGCACCTTTCACTGTTGAAATAGGCACCGAGGATTTCCTCTACGAAGCTGCTAAGGGTTTTAACGAGGCCATGCAGTTCTCGCCCCTACTGCCAGGTTTCACCTATGTGGAACGTCCCGGAGCTCACGACTGGCCTTTCTGGTGCGCCTGCGCTCCCAAATTCGTCAAATTCTTCGACGAAAGATTCAAATAGAATATGTCTTTTGATTAGAGCTTTATCCGGCAGAACGTTTTGATGTCTGTCTTCGACGGACATCAAAACACCGGATAAAGGTCATCAAATTGTCAGATTCTTCCATGTTTTGACATATCCTATTGATAAGAATAAAAATAATGTTTAACTTTGTGGTAGCAACTGCCGCTACTCCTAATATCTAAAAATCAGTACGAAACACATGAAAAAATACATTTTGCTCTTAGGTTCGGCCATGCTTGCAATGTGCGCCAATGCGCAGCAGGCTCTTTGGGGTGCATCACAGATTGTTTCACCCCAGGTCAACGATAACAAGACCGTAACCTTCCGTCTCGCCGCTCCCAACGCCAAGGAAGTGAAAGTTACCGGCGACTTCCTGCCCACCCAGAAAATCAAAACTCCCTTTGGAGAATTCGACGGTCCGGGCACTGCCGAACTTGTACAGAAGGACGGCGTGTGGGAATATACCACACCCGAAGCTCTCGCCCCCGAGCTCTACAGCTATACTTTCCTTGTCGACGGCCTCAAGATCACCGACCCTTCTAATGTGCATCAGATTCGCGATGTGGCTTCGGTGACCAACGTGTTCCTCATCGACGGCGACCGCGCAAGCTATTATAAAATCAAGGACGTTCCCCACGGCACGGTGCGCAAAATGTGGTACGAAAGCCCCTCGCTTGGTCTCAACCGCCGCCTGACAGTCTACACCCCCGCCGGCTATGAATCGTCAAACAAGAACTACCCGGTGTTCTATCTCCTCCACGGTATGGGCGGTGACGAAAACGCATGGACCGAACTCGGACGTGCCGCCCAAATTCTTGACAACATGATTGCCGAAGGCAAGGCCGAACCCATGATTGTGGTGATGACCAACGGCAACGCTGCCCTTCAGGCTGCTCCCGGAGAGTCGAGCCTCGGTTTCTCAGCTCCCTCCATGCAGCTGCCCAAGACCATGGAAGGCAGCTTCGAGGCTCATTTCCCGGAAGTTGTCAATTTCATCGACAACAACTTCCGCACAATCAAGAAAAAAGAAGGTCGCGCCATTGCCGGTCTGTCGATGGGCGGCTTCCACTCCATGCATATTTCCAAACAGTACCCCGACATGTTCGACTATGTGGGCCTGTTCTCGGCTGCCATCATGCCCGACAAGAAAGTGTCCTCGCCCATCTATGACGACCTCGATGCCAAACTTAAAAAGCAGTTCGATGCCAAACCGGCACTCTACTGGATTGCAATAGGCAATACCGACTTCCTCTACAAAGCCAATGAAGAGTACCGCAAGATGCTCGATGACAAGGGATATAAGTACACCTACTACGAGACCCCCGAAGGCCACATCTGGAAGAACTGGCGCATCTACCTCACAGAGTTTGTTCCCCAATTGTTCAAAAAATAACGCAGACTGTTGTGAAAAAGGCTTTTATCATTTTGGCAGCTGCTGCACTTATGACAAGCTCGTGCGGCGACAAGACACCCCAACTCGGCAAGGCTCCCATTGAGGACGTGATTGCCGCAATGACGCTCGAAGAGAAAGCCCACCTTATTGTAGGCACAGGCATGGCCGGCTTTTCTGGCGACAGTGCCGTTGTGGGCGAAACACGCAACATTGTGCCCGGTGCTGCCGGCACAACCTATCCCATTCCGCGCCTGGGTATTCCGGCCATAGTTCTTGCCGACGGCCCCGCCGGTCTGCGTATCAATCCTACCCGCGAAGGCGATTCGGCGACTTACTACTGCACACACTTCCCTATTGGCACTCTCCTTGCATGCACATGGGATACCACTCTTGTGAACAAAGTGGGTAGTGCGATAGGCAACGAGGTGCTCGAATACGGTGCCGACGTGCTTCTTGCTCCGGCCCTCAACATTCATCGTAATCCCCTTTGTGGACGCAACTTCGAATATTATTCCGAAGACCCGCTCGTTGCAGGACGTATTGCTGCCGCCTATGTGCGCGGTGTGCAGAGCAACGGTGTTGGTACATCTGTCAAGCACTTTGCCCTCAACAACCAGGAAACAAACCGCATGGGCAACGATGCTCAGGTCAGTCCCCGTGCTATACGCGAAATCTACCTTAAAGGTTTTGAGACTGTTGTCAAAGAAGCCGACCCATGGACTGTGATGAGTTCCTACAACCGTCTCAACGGAACTTATACCTCCGAAAGCGAAGAGCTTCTGCAGACCCTCCTGCGCGACGAGTGGGGTTATAAAGGCACGGTGATGACAGACTGGTTCGGTGGTTCGGACGCTCCTGCTCAGATGATTGCCGGTAACGACATGCTGCAACCGGGCACCGACAAACAGTATAATGCAATTATCGACGCTGTCAATGCCGGCAAGCTCGACATGGCCGTGCTCGACCGCAACGTGCGCCGCATCCTCGAACTAATCACCCGCACACCTCGTTTCAAAGGCTTCAAGCCATCGAATGCCCCCGACCTCGTCGCTCATGCCACGGTAACACGCCAGAGTGCCACCGAAGGCATGGTGCTTCTCAAGAATGACAATGCCACTCTACCTCTTGCTGAAAACGCCAAAAAAGTGGCTCTCTATGGCTGCACTGCCTACGACTGGGTGGCCGGCGGCACCGGTAGCGGCAATGTCAACCGCGCCTATACCGTGTCGCTCGTCGACGGTCTCAAGAACGCAGGCTACGAACTGGCCGACGCTTCGCTGGCCGACCGTTACGCCGCTCACATCCAGGCCGAAAACGAACGCAACAAACCCCAGGGCGGCAAGTACAGCATGTTCCTGCCCACACCCCGTCCCGAAGAGCTCACTTTCCAGGCCGCAGAGCTTGCAAAGCATGCTGATGACGCCGACGTGGCCATCGTGACCATAGGCCGTAACTCCGGCGAGTTCCTCGACCGCAAGACCGACGACTTCACCCTCTCGGCCGCCAACCGCAAACTGCTGGCCGACGTTGTCAAGGCTTTCCATGCCAAGGGCAAGAAAGTGGTGGCAATCATGAACATTGGCGGTGTCATCGAGACAGCTTCGTGGAAAAACCTTCCCGACGCTATCCTCTGCGCATGGCAGGGCGGACAGGAAGGCGGCAACAGCGTGGCCGATGTCATCTCAGGCAAGGCCTATCCTTCGGGCAAGCTGACCATGACCTTCCCCATGGATTTCGCCGACCATGCTTCGTCGAAAAACTTCCCCCAGAACATCAAGGAGGAAATTCGCCTGGGTGGCAACAACGACAGCATCGACGCTCCCGTGCGCAACTACCACTACACTCCCTATGAAGAGGACATCTATGTGGGCTACCGCTACTTCGACAGCTTCGAAAAGCCGGTAAGCTATCCTTTCGGGTATGGCTTGTCCTATACCACATTCGAATATGGCAAACCGTCGGTGAAGTTCGAAAACGGCCGCTACACCGTCTGTGTTGAAGTGCGCAACAGCGGCTCGCATCCCGGCAAGGAGATTGTGCAGCTCTATGCTGCAGCTCCCGATGCAAAAGCCAAGAACAAGCCGGCTAAGGAACTCAAGGCATTTGCCAAGACTGCCGAATTGCAGCCGGAACAGTCCGAAACCGTGGAAATGACCTTTGCTGCCGCCGATCTTGCCTCGTTCGACCAGGACGCTTCGACCTGGGTGGTTGATGGTGGACAATACGACTTCCTGGTGGGTGCTTCGAGCCGTGATATTCGTCACAAAATCGCCGTAAATGTCGAAGGCTCTACAACACCGGCCAACAAACTCTTCGGCTTACAAACAGAACTCAAAACTCTTAAACGATAATATATGAATAAACTACCCCGCACATTGGCGGTGGGGCTGCTCTCATTGGCGACACTTGCCCCGGCAAGTGCCGCCAATCCTGCCATTCCCCGCGACAATGAGATTGAAAAGAAAGTGGAGGCGACTCTCGCCCGCATGACCCTTGACGAAAAAATTGGCCAGATGACCGAGCTGGCCATCGACCTGATTTGTCATCGCGGTCCCGACGGAAAGCTGGTCTATCATCCCGGCATGCTCGATTCTATTATTGGGAAATATAAGGTGGGGTCGATTCTCAATGCTCCCCAACATTCGCTCACTCCTCAGGAATGGAACGAGGTAATAGGAAAAATCCAGGAAGTGTCGATGCGTGAATTGGGCATTCCATGCATCTACGGCCTGGACCAGAACCACGGTGTTACATACAGCACCGGCGGAACGCTCTTCCCGCAGAACATATCGGTGGCTGCGACATTCAATCCTGCCCTTGCCGAGGAGGCGGCTTCCATCACTGCCTATGAAACTAAGGCTTCGTCGTGCCCCTGGACATATTCGCCCACTGTCGACCTTGTGCGTGTGGCCACATGGCCGCGTGTATGGGAAAACTTCGGCGAAGACCCCTTGTTGTCGTCAGTTATGGGAGCTGCCCAGATCCGCGGATTCCAAGGCTCCGACCCAAACCACATAGGCAAAGACAAGATTGCAACATCGGTGAAACACTATATGGCCTATTCCATGCCTTTCAGCGGCAAGGACCGCACACCGGCTTATGTTAGCGAAGCCGACCTGCGCGAGAAGCATTTTGCACCTTACAAAGCTTGTATCGAAGCCGGTGCTCTCACTGTGATGGTAAACTCGGCAAGCATCAACGGCGTGCCTACGCATGCCAACAAACGACTGCTCACCGACTGGCTCAAAGACGGTCTGGGTTGGGACGGCATGATTGTAACCGACTGGGCCGACATAAACAACCTCTACACACGCGAGAAAATTGCACGCAACAAGAAAGAGGCCATAAAAATGGCTATCAATGCCGGTATCGACATGGCTATGGAGCCTTACCAGTGGGACTACTGCACACTCCTCAAACAACTCGTAGAGGAAGGCGAAGTTCCTATGGAGCGCATCGACGATGCAACACGCCGCGTTTTGCGTCTCAAATACCGTCTCGGCCTCTTTGACAACCCCACGCCGCAAGCCAAGGATTATCCCGACTTCGGTTCGGCCAAGCATGCCGAAGCTGCCCGTAAAGCTGCTGTGGAATCGATGATTCTCCTCAAAAATGACGCCAATATCCTACCGTTGGCAGAAGGTAAGAAAATACTTGTCACAGGTCCTAATGCAAACAGCATGCGAACCCTCAACGGCGGATGGACAATCACCTGGCAGGGCAAGCTCACTCCCGAGGAACTGGCCGAGAAAAACACTATCTTAGAAGCTATCCAAAACCGCTTCGGCAAGGACAATGTCACCTATGTGCCCGGCGTAACATATAACGACAACGGCAGCTATGGCGACGAGAACGCTCCCGATTTCGCTCCCGTGGCCGAGGCTGCTAAGAATGCCGATGTTGTTATTGTCTGCATAGGCGAGAACTCCTATACCGAAACTCCCGGCAATTTGTCGGATCTCAACCTCTCTGCCAATCAGAAAGAACTTGTCCGCGTGGCTGCTGCAAGCGGCAAACCCGTTGTGATGGTTCTCAACGAAGGTCGTGGACGTATCATCTCCGATGTCGAGCCTCTTGCAAGCGCCGTTGTCGACATTCTGCTTCCCGGTAGCGAAGGCGGCGACGCTCTTGCAGCTCTTCTCGCCGGTGATGAGAACTTCTCAGGCCGTCTGCCCTACACCTATCCACGCAGCGTGAACGCTCTCAACACCTACGACTACAAAGCTTCTGAAGAAGTTGGCACAATGGCCGGAGCTTACGACTATAACGCTTCCGTAACATATCAGTGGCCCTTTGGTCATGGGTTGAGCTACACCACTTTCAAGTATAATAACATGCGTGTGAACAAGGATAACTTTACCGATGGCGACCAGCTCACTTTCACTGTCGATGTGACAAACACCGGCAGCCGCAAGGGCAAAGAAACCGTCATGCTCTTCACTTCCGACCTTGTGGCATCGCGCCTCGTGCCCGACAACCGCCGTCTGCGTGCCTTCAAGAAGGTGGAAATCGAACCGGGCAAGACACAGACTGTCAGTCTCACCATCCCGGCTTCCGACCTTGCCTATGTAGGTCCCGACGGCCGTTGGATTCTGGAAGAAGGCGACTTCAAAGCCACCATCTCAGGCCTCGATAAAACTATTACTTGCACCGCAACCAAGGAATACGGCCAGAACAAATAACTCTACCGAGGGCAAACGCAGCGCCTTTTGCTCCGAAAAAACTATAGAATAAGCAATAGAGCAGCGGCCGACAGTTTTTCTGTCGGCCGCTGTGTTTCTTGACCTTGTTTTTCTTAGCTCCTGTTGCATGTATTAGGCAGCGAAAAATTGCTGCCGGCCCTGTGGCACTGCTACGACAGTAAAGCTTTGTCTATTTTGCATATATTTTACCTTATGTCATGGAATTTTGACAATTTGGCTCAACAATTTGTCGATGTGCCTGTCGGAACTCTCTGCAAATACATGAGCTTGCACATCGTAAAAGGCAATTTTTTGAAGCTGTTTGCGTTATAGTGATGTGAAACGTTTTGTCATCTTCTATTCTTTTATTGTCACAGCTCTTGTTGCGTTTGCGGCAAAGGGGCCGGTGAAAATCACAGGCCTTGTCACCGACCAAAACAACGAGCCATTGGAGTTTGTGACCGTTAAAATCGCCGGGAAGGCTCTTGGTACCACAAGCGGCCTCGATGGTAAATTTGCCCTGTCGGTGCCATATAGCGACACCATACGTGTTGTTTTCAGCTGCATAGGTTTTGAAGAATCGCGCCGCCGTCTTATCGACCCTTCTGAGAATGTGACGCTCAATGTCAAAATGTCGCCGGCAAGCTACACCCTCAAAGGCGTTGAAGTAACCGACTTCAAACGCCAGCAAGGCACCATGCAGACAATCGATGCTTCGCGCGCACGACTTTCGCCCGATGTGTCGGGAGGCTCTGTCGAGTCTCTGCTCACCACCATGGCCGGTGTGAACAGCAACAATGAAATGTCGAACCAATATAGCGTACGCGGCGGTTCTTACGATGAAAACAGCGTGTATATCAACGGTATAGAAGTCTATCGTCCGCAGCTCGTGTCGAGCGGCCAGCAGGAAGGCTTGTCGGTGGTCAACCCCGATATGGTGGGGGCTATCGGTTTTTCGACCGGCGGTTTCTCTGCTCAGTACGGCGATAAGATGAGCAGTGTGCTCGATATTACCTATCGCGAACCTCAAAGCTTCGAGGGCACTGTTTCGGCATCCCTAATGGGAGCTTCGGCTTCGGTGGGCAGCAACAGCCGTCATTTCTCTCAGCTACACGGTGTTCGCTATAAACAAAATTCGTCTCTTCTGGGTTCGATGGATGAAAAAGGCGAGTACGATCCTCGCTTCTTCGACTACCAGACATTCCTCACTTTCAACATCAATAAACAATGGAAGGCATCGGTGCTTGGCAACATTGCGGTGAACAACTATAAATTTATTCCCAAGAACCGCAGTACAAAATTCGGAACATCGACCGATGCAAAAGAGTTTACTGTCTATTTCGACGGGCAGGAAAAAGACCGCTTCGAGACTTATTTCGGTGCGTTCAATCTCAACTATAAGCCAAATAAAGCCAACGATTTCACTCTCCTCGCCGCAGGCTACCTCACCAACGAGCTTGTGAGCTACGACATTTCAGGCGAATACTGGCTCGACCAGGCCGGGGCCGGCGGCGGCGATGATGCCATAGGAGGCGAACTCGGCGTGGGCCGCTACCACGAGCATGCCCGCAACCGTTTCAAGGCCTCGGTGTTCCAGGCTGCCCTGCGAGGCAATACCGGCCTCAACCACCACAACCTGAGCTACGGCATAGGATTCAAGCATGAAAAGATTTACGAACGAGCACGAGAGTGGGAACTGCGCGATTCGGCCGGCTATTCCCTGCCCTTCGATCCCGATGCAGTCAAAGTGGTTTACAACATGAGTTCGAACCACGACCTCTCCTCCAACCGTTTCGAAGCCTATGCAATGGACACCTACCGTCTTGAAACATCGGCCGGCTATCTCAATATAAATGGCGGCATTCGTCTGTCGTATTGGGACTATAACAAGGAATTTCTTGTCAGCCCGCGAGTGAATGTGGGTTTCGTGCCCTCCAAATGCCCGCGTCTGTCGCTGCGTTTTGCCACCGGGCTCTACTATCAGTCGCCCTTCTACAAGGAATTCCGCATGCCCATTGTGCAGCCCGACGGCAATATGGTGGTCGAACTCAACCCCGACATTAAGAGCCAGCGGTCCTTCCAGCTCATACTTGGTGCCGACTACACCTTCCGCGCCTTCGGACGCCCCTTCAAGCTTACCGGCGAGGCTTACTATAAAAACCTTGGAAACCTGATTCCATATGAGATTGACAATCTGAAAATCGTTTATTCCGGACAGAATCTAACCAACGGTTTTACGGCCGGTGTCGACTTAAAGCTTTTCGGACAGTTCGTCCCGGGCTCCGATTCGTGGGTGAGCTTCTCGCTGATGAAGACTCAGGAAAAACTCAAGGGCGTGAATGTGCCGCGACCTACGGACCAACGCTATAGCTTCGCGCTCTTTTTCACCGACTTTTTCCCGAATGTTCCAAAGCTCAAATTCAACCTTCGCGGCATATTTTCCGACGGCTTGCCAATGACAGCGCCTCGTGGCAGCCGCGATAAGGGCTATTTCCGCGCCCCGGCCTATAAACGTGTCGACGTAGGTCTGGCCTATGCCCTGCTCTCCCCTCCCAAAGATGGAGAAAAGCGCAGCGGCCTGGCTCGTCATTTCAAAAGCGTGTGGCTTGGAGCCGACATTTTCAACCTTTTGGACATTAGCAATGTGAGCAGCTACTACTGGGTGACAGATGTCAACAACCTGCAGTATGCTGTGCCAAACTACCTCACGCGCCGTCAGTTCAACGTGCGCCTGACAGTGGAATTCTAACTTTTTTAATGGGCGTCGAGCCAGTTGTCGGCAATGCCGGCGGCTACTTCCATGGGCACGCGGCCGCTGTAGGCGGCTTCCATTTTTTCGATTACCAGCTGCTGAAGAGCGGCGGCTTCGTCGGGCTTGACATTGAAAATCAATTCGTCGTGCACCTGCAGTATCATGCGCGAACGCATGTCTCGGCGGCGGATCTCGCCGTCGATGCTCACCATGGCCACTTTGATAATGTCGGCTGCCGACCCCTGCAGAGGAGCGTTGATGGCATTTCGCTCGGCATAGCTGCGCACGGTGTTGCTGCGCGAGTTTATGTCGGGCAGATAGCGCCGGCGCCCCATGGTTGTCACCACATATCCCGTTTCGCGGGCTTTCTCGATTGATGTTTTCATATATGCCGCCACTCCCGGATAGGTGGCCAGATAGCCATCGATAAGCTCCTTGGCCTCGCTGCGGGGTATGCCAAGACGTTCCGATAGTCCGAAGGCCGATATACCGTAGATAATACCGAAATTGGCAGTCTTGGCTTTGCGTCGCTGGTCGGCGGTAACTTCCTCAATCTTTTCGTGATAAATTTTCGCAGCTGTCGACCGGTGTATGTCCTCGCCCGAAAGGAAGGCCGACAACATACTCTCATCGCCGCTGAGGTCTGCCATAAGGCGCAGCTCTATCTGAGAATAGTCGGCCGACAACAGAAGGTCGCCGGGGTCGGCAATGAATGCCCGGCGAATATCGCGCCCGTCGGTGCTGCGGATGGGTATGTTCTGCAGGTTGGGATTCGACGACGACAGGCGGCCCGTGGCCGTTGCTGTCTGGTTATAAGTGGTATGCAGTTTGCCCGTTTTGGCGTTGATTAATTTGGGTAGTGCGTCGACATAGGTGGCGAGTAGCTTTTTCAGCCCTCGTATGTCGAGAATGAGCTGCACCAAGGGCACCGTGGCAGCATATTTTTCGAGCACATCTTCGGCTGTCGACCACGCCCCGCCTTTTGTCTTGCGGGCTTTTGGGTCGATTTTCATCTCTTCGAACAATATCTGACCAACCTGTGAAGGCGATGACACGTTGAAAGTACGGCCGGCTATGTCGAATGCTTGTTGCTGAAGGGCTTCAAGACGCTTTGTAAGCTCGCCTGACAGGCGTTTAAGCTCGTTGACATCAATTCTTGCGCCCTCCCATTCCATCGAGGCGAGAACGGCCACGAGGGGCATTTCTACTTCTTGCAGCAGGCGTGTCTGCCCTTTTTCCTCAACTTCTTTTTCCACCGGAGCTTTGAGCCGCAGCACAATGTTGGCATTCTGCCCGTTTGCACCTGCCGCATCGGCAGGTGCGCTCTTGCGTTCGGCGGCACTCATGCCGTAGTCCCATGTGCGTTCGCCAAGATAGGTGAGTGCCATCATGGCGAGGTCATGCTTCTGTTCGGGATTGCACAGATAGTGGGCTACGGCCACGTCGAAATACTTTGCGCCCTGAAACTCCACGCCCATACGACGCAGAACGAGCATGTCGCGCTTTATGTCGGCTCCAACGACAGTCACTCCGGGGGCAGAGAATAACGGCTGGAGAAGTTGGGGAATCTCGGTGCCGAATCCGAATGGTATATAAGCCGTAGAATATTCGCCGGAGCCATCGGGCAAATAGCTGAACGCCACACCATAGGCTTGCGCAGTCATGGCTTCGGTCCCTGCTGCGTTGACGCTCATGCCCACAGTTCCGGCCCGTGCGGCTTTGCTCATAAATTCGGCAATCTCGGCCGGTGAAGTCAACTCTGTGGTTTTGGGCAGTTCGGCGGCTTGTTCTTCGCTCTGCTCGTCGGCAAAGTCAAAAAGATTGCGAGGCTCCGCTTTTGCCGCTACTACAGGCGGTTCGTCGGTTGAAGGTGCCGGCATGGCGCGCTGACCATATTTGGCTATATAGGAGTTGAATTCGAGCTCTTTGAACACGGCGAGAAGAGCGTCTATGTCGGGCTCTTGTCGCCGCAAGTCCTCGATTTTGGTCTCCACGGGCACATCGGTGATAATCGTCACGAGGTCCTTCGACATCACAATTTGCTCGGCATTGTCCTCGATTTTCTTTTTCAATGCTCCCTTCAGCTTGTCGGTATTTGCGAGCAGGCCTTCCACGCTTCCGAAGTCGGCAATTAGTTTGGCCGCAGTTTTCTCGCCCACGCCGGGACACCCGGGAACGTTGTCCGATGCGTCGCCTTCGAGAGCCAGGAGGTCGATCACCTGGCGCGGCGACGAAATGCCGTAGCGTTCGCACACCTGCTGCGGGCCGCGGATTTCGAAGCCCTGCCCCTTAAGGGCCGGACGGTACATGAAAACATGGTCGGTGACCAGCTGACCATAGTCCTTGTCAGGGGTCATCATATAGGTGGTAAAGCCTTCGGCCTCGGCGCGGTGCGAGAGCGTGCCGATCACATCGTCGGCCTCGTAGCCTTCTATCTCTATAACGGGTATGCGGAAGGCTGCGAGGATAGTTTTTATATAGGGAATTGCCTTGGTAATGTCCTCCGGCTGTTTGTCGCGCCCGGCCTTGTATTCCGGATATTTGTCGTGACGGAAAGTCCGGCCGTGAGCCGGATCGAAACACACTGCCAGATAGCCCGGATTTTCCTTGCGAATAAGCTCTTCGAGCGTGTTGCAGAATCCAAATATCGCCGATGTGTTCAGCCCCGTCGACGTGGTTCGGGGCGTGCGCATTAGCGCATAGTAGGCCCTGTAGATCAAGGCATAGGCATCGAGCAAAAAAAGTTTCTTTTCTTCCATGTGTTCCAAATTTCGGTCCTTTGTGCAAAGTTAGTCAAAAATAACCGAAATTTCCTCTGCTTTGCTCATAAATATCGGGGGGAGTGGGGCTCGTCCTGTGGTCAAGCTTTAGCTTGGCCTGCGGCGCAGTCGTGCCGCACATGGAGGCAATGCTGCAATGGTTTCGGCTATAGCGTTCAGCTCCCGGGCGTGAAGGTAGTTCATCGCTTTTGGCGGTGTCTCAAATTCCTCGGTGGTGACAATGAGAAGCCGCCCTTCGGCGCATTGCTCAAACAGTTCTCCATAGGGTTTCTTTCGGTCGGAAAAACGATAGTCTGCGACAAGAATAATGCCATTCCCGTTGCTCACGGCCATATCGCGATAACGCTTTTCGGCCGGATTGATGAATGGCGACACCAGCACGCCTCCCGAACGAATGGTTTCCTCCCATTCATCAATTTTTTGCTGAAGATTTGGAGTCCGCTCTGGTATGCGGCTCAGTTTCACGAACGATTTCACAGGACTGTCGAGAAGAAAAATATTACCATACAAGCCGCACTTTTGTCCGTCTATTTCGATGAGTAATTTATGGAAGAAAAAGTAGGAGTAGAGCTTCTTCACAAGGTAACGGCGAGGATTATCGGCTATATAATTGTAGAAAGCATCCTTTGCGCCGGAACGTAAGGCAATTTTATCGTTAAAACCATCTTCAAAGAGAGGAATATCGTCGAGCGCTATTGAAGATTCCGGAAATTTCTCACGAAATCTATTGGTGCATGTCGATTTGAAGGCTGCTATCATATTACCTAAGGCCATCTCTGTCGGTTCTGTTACGAAAAGCTCGAAATGAATGTGGTCGGGCATGGCTATAGCACGCAGCACACGGAGTGCCGGATATTTGGCAGTGAGCCATCGGAGACTTTCGTAAATGATTTTTCCGGCCGGATAGATTTCCACTATTGGTGAGACTTTGGCAGCCGAAGGGTCGGGTGTGATGGAAGAGAATAGCGGAGCTTGTGCCGACTTCAGCATTGTAATCATATAGATGCAACGGCTACGATAGTCGTGATTCTTGCATCTGCGATTGAAGCTGTGAAGGCACTCGGGCATGTTTTTCTTTGGTTCTAAAGGTTTTTCGCAAGCTTAAGCTTGCTCGCCGAACCAAGCTCCGTTTTTAACCTGGTCAAGTGGTCAAGCTTCAGCTTGGCTGTGCAAATTTAGTGAATTTCTCCGAAATTCACCGAGAGGGATTGCGAACTTTTCGAGCGTAGGGTTGTTTGAAAATAAGACATTAAAAACGAACCTCAATAAAACAATCACCTCATGGCAACAACAGCAAAAGACATAAAGGGCACACGCACAGAGAAAAATCTGGCTATTGCCTATATGGCCGAATCATCGGCTTATACCCGCTACACATTCTATGCCGCACAGGCCGAGAAGGAAAATTATTTTCCTATTCAGAAAGTTTTTGAAGACACTGCCGCCAACGAAATGCGGCATGCAAAAGTATATTTCAAATTCCTGCAGGGCGGCAGCTTCCCCATCGAAATCGGTGTCGATGCCGGCGTAATCGGCACAACGGCCGAAAACCTTGCAACAGCTGCCAAAGAAGAGGAATTTGAAGGAGTGAAGCTCTATACCGATGCCGCAGCTGTGGCCGAGGAAGAAGGTTTTACCGACATTGCCGAGCACTTCCGCGCTATCGCTACAATCGAAGAGCGCCATCGCCGCCGATTCCTGCACTACCTCAAACAGGTGAAAGACGGCACAGTCTGGAAACGCGACCACGAAATTTCATGGAAATGCCTCGTCTGCGGCTATGAATACCGTGGCACCGAGCCTCCTGTAGTTTGCCCCGCCTGCGATCATCCCCGCGAACACTACATGGCCATGGACTATGTAGAAGGACTCGAATAAAGCCAAAAACTACTTACTACTGAAATAAAAAGCACCGTAGCCTGAAAAGTGATTTTCGGGCTACGGTGTTTGTTATACTTTAAGTTTCTTTCTGATTTCTTCTATCGGAAGCGATGACATGTCGGTTTCGAAATGACGGCTTTCCGCCGGGACCACGGCCACCGATGCAGGATTGGCTCGCTCGCCAAAGGAGATTTCTATACCTTCGGCAAGGAGTTGGCGTGCCAGTTGGGGCTTGCCCGTAAAGCCGTGTACCATCCATGGCTGACGCGGAGCGAAGCTGCGGTGCAGCTCCATCAGCCTGCCGTATCGCCGCACACAGTGGATTATCAATGGTTTGCCTACACTTTCGGCCAACGCTGCCTGACGCAGGAAAATTTCCTCTTGCACAGCCGGCTCGCCGCCGCGCAGGGCATCGAGCCCCGCTTCGCCAATGGCGGCAACGCGAGGGTCGGAGGCAAGTTTTTCGAGTTTTTCCCAGGTGCCGGGCGAGATTTCATCTGCCGTATGCCAGGGGTGTATACCAACAGAGTACCATGCCCGGCCATAGTCTCCTCGCAACAGTTCGTCAGGGGTGATTGATGTAAGCACACCCGGACCTGCGGAGCCATGTGTGTGCACATCGTCGAAATAGCTTAGCGGAGGCGTGGTCATGGCACGGGATCATAGCCGCTGCCTCCCCAGGGATGACAGCGGAGAATGCGTCGCACAGCAAGCCATAAACCTTTCAGAGGACCGTGCTTGCGTAGGGCTTCAAGGGCGTAGGCGCTGCAGGTGGGCGTAAAGCGACAGCTCGGCGGTGTTAGCGGCGAGATGCAGCAACGATAGAAATGGATGGGAAGGCAAAGAATCCACACCACACCGCCGCGCAGAGTGGCGACAATGTCATTGATTGTCGGCGGATGCATCGGATTCCGGAGTAAATTTTTCGACCAAGTGTCCGAGAATACGACGCATAGCGCGGTCGACGGCATCGTAGCTCGTCACACCCTTGCCGACATAGACAAAGGCAATGTCGACACGCACGCCGTCGGGCAGGGGGAATTCGGCACGTTCCAGACGGAACGCCTCGCGAACACGACGGCGCATCAGCACACGCTCCACCGCATGGTGAAGCCGTTTTTTGGGTATGGAGATGAGAAATTTTATAGGAGCATCGGACCATCGCTTATTGTTGCGTCGCGCCACGGCCCGCAGAGGATAAGCAAGGGTAGAAAAGTCGGCTCCACGCCCTTCGAACAATGCTTGTATGTCGAGCGTGGAGCAGAGTTTGTCTTTTTTATAAAGTCCGAATTTTTTCACTTATTCGGCAGCCTCGGCAGGCTGGTTGTTTTTTGCCAGATATTGGTCGATGGCCATGGTCATCGACGGGGCCTCGGGCGAGGGGGCTTCTATGTCAAGGCGCAATCCTGCATCGCGAACAGACTGGGCGGTAGCCGGTCCGAAGGCAGCAATCTTTATGTCGCCTTGCTTGAAGTCGGGGAAGTTCTTCAGCAGAGAATCTATGCCCTGGGGGCTGAAGAAAACGAGCATATCGTAGTCAAAAGCTTCGTCGGCACCGAAATCGTTGCTCACCGTGCGGTACATTACCGCCGGTGTGACATCGAGCTTGCTGTCGGCCAGCAAGGTAACATCATCGCCGTTGTTCACATCGCTAACTGCAAAAAGACATTTGTCGGTCTTGTGCTTGAGCATGGCCGGGATGAGGTCGGCAAGTTTGCCTGTGGTGGCTGCAAATATTTTGCGCTTGCGGTAAACTATGTATTTCTGAAGATAATTGGCTATGTTTTCGCTGGTGCAGTAGTAGCGCATGGTCATGGGTATGCTCACTCGCATTTCTTCGCACAGACGGAAGAAATGGTCTATGGCGGTGCGGGCTGTGAAAACGACTGCTGCAAAATCGGCGATATTTACTTTCTGCTGACGGAATTCCTTGGCCGTCAGTCCTTCAACTTTTATAAAAGGACGGAACACCATTTCTACTCCATATTTTTGGGCTATGTCGTAGTATGGCGACTTGTCGGAAGCCGGTTTGGGCTGGGAAATGAGTACTTTCGTTATTGACACGTCAAGCTTACTTTAGTAGTTAATCCTCGTTTCAGTACAAAGAGATTTGCAATATGCCCGATGCATATCCATATAGGATAATTAACGGAATTATTTCGAGCGTGCAAAGGTACAAAATAAAATAGAATAATGAAAGAAAACCATCGTAAAAAATCCTAAAGCCCTTTATTATAAACATCAGCCTTGCAGCAAGGTAGACAATCAACGAGACAATTAACAATGATTTATGCCACTGTGGCTCGAAGAGCATGAGCAGTGCCGGAATGATAAAGCCCAGGCCGGCAAATGCCCTTGTTGCCGAGAAACCGCCCATCAGTCGCCGCTTGTCGTCGGGCTGCGCAAAGATGCTGCCGAGCATCCACACCGCAGTTCGTTCAAAGATGTAGAAGCCTGCAAGAACGCCCATTGCTTTCATGGCTCCGGCGAGCGATGGTGTGGTGGGTAAACAGGGAAAGTTATAGAGCAAGACGCCGCCAAATATAATGTAGACCAGTGCCAGAAAACCGGCCATAGGAAGCGACACGGCAGACTGGTCGTCGAACACGTTGCCGCGTCGGCGTATGCTCCACAGCTCGTTGCGATAGGTGCGCAGGGCGCGGAACACCGAAGACCCTTTGACCAGCAACAGGAAAAGCATGGCGGCAAGCAAGCCGTTGAGGGCTGTGCTATGGGAATATTCACCGCCACGAGCACTGCCGTAGATACCGCTTTCGCGCCCGGGAGGAGGAATGGCGGCAATGCTGTCGGCCACGGCTTTTTCGTGGCGAAGACTGTCGGCTACAGCAGCCGGTACGAAGTGGGGAATGCGTCCCTGCACGGTGTCGGCTGCTACCGAATCGAACAAACTGGTGCAATATCCGGCATTGATGCTTGCGCTGTCCGGGCGGATGATTTGTGTTGCAATTGTATCTGGCATGGGTGATAGGGGAGGGTCAGAACTTCGGTTTGAATTCAATGCCCGAATGTGGCGCAAGTGCATTTTCCACTGCTTCGGCAGGAGTGCTTGCTATCTTGAATATCTCGACATGCTCGGGATTCATAAATTTTTGTTGAAGTGCATTCTCGAGCATGGACAGGAAGGGAGCATAGTAGTTGTTGATGTTTGCAATCACCACGTTGCCCTTGTAAAGCCCCAATTGGCGCCATGTCATGATTTCGCATAGCTCGTCGAATGTTCCTATGCCTCCGGGCAGGGCTATAGCCCCCCATGCTGCATCGGCCATCATTGCTTTGCGCTCGTGCATTCCTGCCACTTCGACCAGTTCTATTCTGTCGTCGTGCCAGCCACGTTCAATCATAAATCCGGGAATTATGCCTCGCACTGTGCCGCCGTCGGCAAGTGCGCCGTCGGCAACAGCTTTCATCAGGCCCATGTTACCTCCGCCGGTCACTATGTCGGCTCCGGCTTTTGCCAGGAGGCTGCCGGTCTGCCGGGCGGCTTCAAGATAGATTTCAGACAGGCGCGACGATGAGCTGCAGTAGACTGCTATAGCGGGTTTATCTTTAATCTCCATAATAGATAGTATAACGTTGTAATGCGCCAAGAGCTTTGGTATAATCGGCGCGCAGATTTATATATTCGAGTTTCGCATCGATGAAACTTCCATATTCGTCGAGGTATTTATAGAGGGGCATCTGTCCGGCATTGAGCGATTTTAAAAGCAGCGCGGGGTAGTCATCGCCGAACAGTTCGTTGCTGCCGTCAAGCGTATTGGCAAGTTTGCTTGCTGTGCTATAGGCATTAGTTAGTTCGGCCATGGTGCGGAGACGGTAGTCGGTCTCTTCGCTTTCGGCGATGATGGCCCTAGCACGTGCAGCTTTGACGCCTTTTGCCGGAGCCCACGAGGGCAGACTGATGCTGAGGCCGAATCCGTTGAAATGAATATTCTCCTCCAGGTCGTGGGCATATGAAATTTTGAAAGAGGGCAGAGCGGCTCGACGAGCAACTGTCACTTCCGACGCAGCTGCAGCACAGAGAGTGTTCATGGCCTTGAGCCCCGGGTTGTTTTGCATCATGGCTGCTCGGTATGTTTCGTATGGAGCCGGCTTCTCGACCGCGGGCAGCTCTATATCTTCGGGGATTGTGGTCCCTCCGTAGGCCATCAGTGCTTTTACTGTGGCTTCGGCGGCTTCTGCTGCCGCTTGTTCGGTGGCAAGACGCACGCGGCAGCTAAAGATTTGCAATTTTAGTTTGCGGGCATCTATGACCGTGATTTCGCCTCGGCGGTAGGCTCGGTCGTAAACACTGTCGAGTTCGTTGTAGGCCTTTTCGACCTGCGCCAATAAGCTTGCCCGCTGGCGGGCAGCCACAAGGTCGACCAATGCTTGGCGTGCCTCGAAAGTTTTGTCGGCGAGGGTCTGCCGGTAGAGCAGTTCAAGTGCCCCTACCTGTTGCCGGGCTGCTTGTCGACGTGCAGTGTATACACCGGGCCAGTCAAATTCCTGGCCTACTGAGAAGCCCCAGCGGTTGTCAATTCCTTTTTTTGCGGCAAATTTATAGTCGAAGTCCACTTCAGGACCTTTTAAGCTGTTGTCGGCTGCTAATTGCTCGGCAGTAGCATCTATGCGCGCCCGGTCGGCAATCACGGCGGGTGAACGCCGGGCAATGTCGAGTGCTGCGCTTTCGAGGGGTGTCGTTGCCGTGCCTTGCATGGCGACAAGAAATATAAGAGAGGGAAGGATGATACTTTTCATTTTTCCTTGCGGTTGAGGAGACGGTATAACATTGGTACGATATAGATATTGAGCACTGTCGATGATAGCAGTCCTCCGAGAATGACAATGGCCATGGGAGCCTGGATTTCGTTGCCGGGGGCATCGCCGTTGACTGCAAGGGGAATGAGGGCAAGAGCCGAGGTGAGTGCTGTCATCACTATGGGTAGCAGACGGTCGGACGAGCCGTGGGCTATGCGTTTTGAAAGACTTTCTCCATCGTCGCGAAGCTTGTTGTAGCGGCTTATGAGAAGCATGCCGTTGCGGGTGCTTATGCCCATCAGAGATATGAAACCGATGATCGCAGGAATGTTCACCTCTCCGCCGCATATTGCCAGCAGGAAAATGCCGCCGATGAGGGCAAGGGGCATGTTGACGAGAATAACAAGCGATTCGCCAACTTTTTGAAATTCGCCGTAGAGCAGCATAAATATCAGGAGCAGCGCACCGAGAGAGGCCCATAATAATGTGCGCGAGGCAGCCTGTTCGTTTTCGAATTGTCCGCCATAAACCACATAATATCCTTCGGGGAACGAAACTTCTTTTTCGACATGTGCAATTATGTCGTCGACAGTGCTTCGCAGGTCGCGGCCGTCGACATTGGCCGACACTATGATGCGGCGTTCCACGTTTTCGCGGTTGATGGTGTTGGGTCCGGTGGTTGATGTAATATCGGCCACTTCGGCAAGGCTCACTTTGCCTCGAGGACTGTCAATGGTCAGGCGGCCTATATGGTCGATGCCTTGGCGGTGCGCTTCGTCTACAATCATGCTTATGTCGTAGGCAAAACCACGGTCGTAGACTTCTCCCACTTTCAGCCCGCCTAAGGCCGTGGAAATGGATTTTCCAAAGTCTCCGAGCTTGATTCCGTACTGTGCAAGGATATTGCGGCGTGGACGGATAAGAATTTGCGGACGTTCGATTTGCTGTTCGACGTTGACATCTACAGCTCCTTCGACACCGCCTACAATCTGCTTCACTTGGTTGCCAAGGTCGAGCAGGCGTTCGAGGTCGTTACCAAATATTTTGATTGCTATCTGCGACTGCGCGCCCGAGAGCATGGCATCGATTCGGTGTGATATTGGCTGGCCTATCTCTATGACGGCCCCGGGAATTTTGCCGAGTTCACTGCGTAGTTCTGCCGCCACTTCGGCACGGCTGCGTTTGTCAAGGGTGTAGGGAGCTTCGATTTCCGACATGTTCACTCCCAGGGAATGTTCGTCGAGTTCGGCACGTCCTGTCTTGCGGGCTACGGTGCGAACTTCGGGAACCGACATTATTATTCGCTCTGCTTCGCGCCCTATGCGGTCGCTCTCTTCGAGCGAGATGCCGGGAAGGGTGGAAACATTGATGGTAAACGATCCTTCGTTGAATCGCGGTAGGAAGCCTCGTCCAAGGCAGAAGAAGCAAACAAGAGCACCGACAAAGAGCACGGCAGTGCCTATGAGCCATGCCCGGCTGTGGCGCAGGGCAGTGTCGAGGCTCGCCGAATAAGCTTTGCGAAGGGCGCGTGTCATTCGCGGCTCACGATTCAGTTCGTCTTCGTTGTCCTTATTCTTTTTATTTTTGCCCAGCAGGAAGCTGCACAACACCGGGGTGAGCGTTAGGGCGACGATGGTGGATGCGGCAAGCGAAACAATAAAGGATATTCCAAGAGGTTTGAGCATGCGGCCTTCCATGCCGCTGAGGAAGAACAAGGGCAAGAAAGATGCTGTGATGATGAGTGTGGAATTGAAAATGGGCGTACGAACTTCGGTCGAGGCGTGATAGACTACATCGAGCGTCGGTTTGCGCTGCTGCGCCGGTAGCTGTCGGTTTTCTCGCAGTCGTTTGTAAACGTTTTCGACATCAACAATCGCATCGTCTACCAGGCAGCCAACTGCTATGGCGATGCCGCCGAGGCTCATTGTGTTGATGGTAATCCCCAAGGCGTTGAGAAGAAGTACCGAAACTATGATGGACAGCGGCAAGGCGATGATGGAGATGAGTGTGGTGCGAAGGTTCATCAAAAAGAAGAACAGCACAATTATTACAAACAATGCGCCTTCGAGCAGGGCTCTTTGAAGGTTGCTGATGCTGTTGTCGATAAAGTCGCTTTGACGGAATATATTGGTGGCTATATGTAGGTCAGACGGTAATGTTTTCTGTAGTGTCAATAGCTCGTTGTCGATGTTTTCTGTAAGCTGTATGGTGCCTTCTCCGGGTTGTTTGGTTACGGTGATTATGACTGCCTGCTTCGTTTCGACCGAAGCCACGCCAAGACGGGGGAGACGGCCGCTCATCTCAACAGTAGCAATGTCGGCCAGTGTTACGATGCCTCGCTCGTCGCTGCGCACCACTGCCGAGCCCAGCTTTTCGGTGTCGGAGGTGTTGAGCTCTGCCTTGACAATGTATTCGTTTCCGTAGTCGTAGAAAATTCCGCCTCCGGCGTTGTTGTTCATGCCTTCGGCTGCCGATATTGCTTCGTCGAGGCTTATGTCAAAAGCCCGCATACGGTCGGGATCGAGCTTGATCTGGTATTCGGGAGCATCGCCGCCGATTACCGATACTTGCGACACACCTCCGAGGGCCAACAGTCGCGGACGTATTACCGTTTCGGCTATACGGCGCAATTCGAGCATAGATGTGGTGTCGGAGCTAAGACCTATAATCATCATTTCGCCGAGAATAGACGACTGAGGACCCATTACCGGTTTGTCAACACCGGCGGGCAGGTCTTCGGCTACGACATCGAGGCGTTCCGACACAATTTGCCTGGCGGTGTAGATGTCCATGTCCCAGTCAAATTCAACCCACACCACCGAAAAGCCCGTGTTGGATGTGGAGCGAACGCGGCGAACGCCTGTCGAGCCGTTGAGTGCTGTTTCTATAGGGTAGCTCACCACTTTTTCTACTTCTTCCGGGGCAAGACCGGGGGCTTCGGTCATTACCACTACGGTAGGAGCGTTGAGGTCGGGAAATATGTCGACCTCCATGCGTGTGAGTGTTATGGCTCCGGCAATGAGGAGCAGAGCAGTGATGATCAGCACTGCCAGACGGTTGTGCAGCGATAGCTTTATGAGTTTGTTAAGCATGGTAATCGCTGTTTAGTGGTTGTGTGAATGTCCCTGGGGAATGGCGGCTCCGGTTTCGGCCAGACGCACTGTTGTTGTCCCTTCGATCACATATGGTGTGCCTGCGGGCAGTCCATCTAAGATTTCGGTGCGGTGTCCATTGTTGGCTCCGAGGCGCACACGTCGTTTGGTGTAGCATTCATCGTCGAGCTTTTCAAAGATGAAGTATTCGCCTTGTTGCTCGAGCAGGGCGGTGTTTGGTACTGAAATGACCCCTTGGCGACTGTTACCGAGCAAATGGGCTCTGAATGTGCTGCCAGGAATTATGCCTTGATTGCCGGGCACGGTGAAATAGACAGGAATGTAGGCCGAACTTGCTCCTGCAGCGGGTATGGCAGCTCCGTTGCTGCGCTTGCCTCCAAGTGTACTCACTGTGACAGGTGCCTCGAGGTAGTTAAAATCGAGTGTGGCATCAGAGAGACTTTCGGCAAGCTTATAATATTTCTGCGGAAGGTCGACGCGTAGATTGACTGCATCGTTCGATACGATTGTGGCTATGATGTCGCCGGCTGCGGTGTATTGTCCCGAAGCAACGCCGAGGGTGCTTACCACTCCGTTGATTGGAGCTGTGGCTCTTCCTGCCGATGCATTGGAACTGTATCCGGCTTTGGCTTGTTCGTATGCGGCCTGAGCGGCATTGTACTCTCCGATGGTGGCAAGTCGTTCCTTGTAGAGCGCTTCGATACGTTCATATTCCCGCTTTGCCGCAGCCAGGACTGCAGCTGCGGCGGCATTGGCATCACCGCCGCTCACGGCATGGGCATCGATGGTGGCAACGATTGTTCCACGTGTAACATTTCGGCCGACCTCAATGCCGGGAGCAAGCCTTACAATTCCGGTGGTAGGCGCTGTGACCACACCTTCGGCTGTTGCCGAAGGGAGAACGGTGCCCGATGCTTCGATTACGGTTGTGAACTCGCCGGCTCGGGCCGTGTCGGTCTTGACGCCAAATTTGTCTGCAACATCGGAGTGAAGCATTATCTCGCCGTGTGCCGATTCATGTTGGGCTGTTTCTTGATGTTCATGATGTTCGTGCTCGTGGTCGTCGTGCTCAAGATGATTTTCTCTTCCTCCGCATCCGATCAGTGCTAAAAGGGAAATTCCAACTATTATGTATTTGTGCATTTTTATTTATATTATGAATTAGCTACATTATTTAACAAAATAAGACAACATCCACGCGCCTCTTATTCCATGCAGCGTAGATTGATATGCTATGGTTAGTAAGGTTTTCTTATATGTATCAAATTGCATCATGCAGTTATTTAGCAGATTATCCAGCTCTTTAAAACTTTTTCGGTTCGATTTAGAGCGTCTGAGATTCGCGTATTCTACGGCTCGCTTGAGAGCTATCCAGAATTTTGCCTTCTCAACGCCGATTATTTTTGTCAATGTGGCTTCGATACTCATTAGTGATGTGTCGCTCGCTGACGGATTCTTGCTGCCGGCTGCTGTGATGCTTTCTTGCTCGTAATGTAGATAGACATCGGCTGTTCCTATGTGTTTCACTTTGGAAGTTAGACTGAGCATGCGACAGCCAAGTTCGATATCGTTCCAATAGAAAACATCTTCGTTCCATTCTCCGGCCTGCCGCACCAGTTCGGTGCGTGCGCTCCAACGCTGGGTGGCCATGCCTCCGTTGAAGAGGCAACGTCTCTGCGCGTCTCTGTCGAAGAAACGGCATAGGCCGCGGTCGCTCGGGCAGTCCCATCCGAAGATGTCTATGTCGGGATGAATGGAGAGCGCAGTCGAGATGTTTTCAAAATGGCGAGGTCCAATTTCGTCGTCGCTGTCGAAGAACATCACCCACGGAGTATCGACCAAAGCGAGACCAGCGTTGCGAGCAGCTGCCGCTCCACGCTTGCGGCAGTTTGCCACCGTGACTTTTGTAGGCAGGAGCTTGGCATGGTGGTGGAGCACCTTCACGCTGTCGTCTGTCGAATTGTTATCCACAAGGACGATGTGTGCCGGCAGGACGGTGTGGCTGCTCATCGATGTGAGCAACCTGTCGATGAGTGCCGCCCGGTTATAGACAGGCACTACAAGGCTGAGGCGATTTTCTATCTTCGTCATAATGGGTAACAAAATTACTGATTATTTTGCAAAATTAGTCCATGCGCACGGCAGTGCTTTTGCAACTTTTTGTTTTTTTATTGCATCATTACGTCCATGCCGCCAAGAATCGCTATCTTTGCAGTAAAACGCATCGAATATGAAAGAATGGACAATCGAACGATATGAAAGAAGCCGTGCCGGCGAATGGAACAGTTTTGTGGGCTCGGCCCGTAATGCTACTTTTCTTTTCAACCGCTCCTACATGGACTACCATGCCGATCGTTTCGAGGACTGCTCGATGATGGCGCGAAAGGGTGGAAAGCTCATGGCTGTTCTTCCGGCGAATATCACCGCTGACGGCGTGCTTCATTCTCACCAAGGTCTGACCTATGGAGGATGGATTCTTAACCGCCGACACGACGACTGTGTGTCGGTTCTTGAGTTCTGGGAGGCATGGCTTCAGACTTGTCGCGATCTGGGAATAACTGCAGTCGACTACAAACCGCTACCGCACATCTATGCAACCCAGCCATCTGACGAGGACATATACGCGCTGTTCCGCAGCGGTGCCGTTCTCACCGAGTGTAACGCTTCGGCTGCAATCCGCCTTGCCAACAATCCGGGGCTGAACGATAAACGCAGAAGATATCTGAGATTGGGCCAACAAATAGACACTGAAATCCACGAGCTCTCCGACAAACACCTGATTCAATCTTTCTATGAAATCTTATGTTCTTGTCTCGTCCAGCGCCACGGGGCTTCTCCCGTTCATTCTCTCGAAGAGATAGAATTGCTGATGGCGAACTACCCGGATAACATTCGTCTTTGGGGGCTGTTTGCCGATGGCGAACTACAATGCGGAATAATGTTATATATCTCCGAACGGGTGGTCCATTCCCAGTACACGGCAACAACGGCCTATGCACGGGAGCAAAATTTGCTCACACCGCTCACTGCCGCCCTTATCGACAAAGCAAATCAAGACGTATTTGGCGGCAATGTTGAATATTTCGATTTTGGAACGAGCAATGAAGAACACGGGCGAGTGCTCAACGAAACTCTCTACCGCCAGAAAGCATCGTTCGGTGCCAGCTGCGTTGCATATACTCGTTATCTTTTGAATTTATAAAATATTCATTCAACACGACGAGGGCCGGACTGCGACTGTCCGGCCCTCGTCATATCAAGTTAAATCGAAATTAATACTTGAGCAGGGATGTGATGTCTACATCGTCGGGCAGGACTTTGCGCCCTTCGAGAGCCGACAGTTCGATGATGAAGTTGATGTAGATTTTCTTCGGGTTGAGACTCTTCACCAGTTCGTAGGCTGCTTTCATTGTGCCTCCGGTAGCCAGCACGTCGTCGTGAATGAGCACAACGTCGTCGGGCGTAATGGCATCGCGGTGTATTTCGATAATATCTTTTCCATACTCCTTGCCATAGTCTTTACGAATTACATCGGCGGGGAGCTTGCCGGGTTTGCGTGCAGGTATGAAACCGGCTCCCAGTTCGAAGGCCAGAATGGAACCGCCTATGAAGCCTCGCGATTCGATGCCTACCACCTTGGTGATGCCTTTGTCGCGGTAGAGCTGCGACAGGTCCCAGCCAATGATGTGAAGTGCCCGAGGGTCTTTGAAGGCGGTCGTCAGGTCGTAGAAGAGGATTCCTGGTGTCGGGAAGTCTTTGACTTCGCGGATATGGGATTTTACGTATTCCATTTATGTGTTGAGTTAAGATATTGATATTTCTATAGTTGGGTTAAAATTGTTCCACGTGGAACAAAAATCAGCGGTTCATCATCAGCAACAGTATGTTAACGTCGCTTGGCGACACGCCCGGTATGCGCGATGCGTTTCCGATGGTGCTTGGCCGGTGCCGTTGAAGTTTCTGTCTGCCTTCGGTGCTGATGGCTGTGATAGTCGTATAGTCTATGTCGTCCGGCAGCCGCAGCGATTCGAGGCGGTTGAGCTTGTCGGCTATCAATTGTTCGCGGGCAATATATCCACGATATTTGATGAGGATTTCTGCCGCCTCTACAATTTCGTCTCGTCGTTCTTCGGGTATGCTTTCGATGAGCATCTGCAGTTTGGGAACGTGGGGGGCAAGTTTGCTGATGTCGAGCTGAGGGCGTTGAATAAGGTCGCAGAGTTTCGTGCCTTGACGGAGCGGAGATGTTCCGCAGTCGGAAAGAAGTTGTTCGACTTGTGCAGGATGGACTGTCAGCTTGTCGGAAAGTTCGATGAGGCGGTCGCGCCACTGCCGTTTTTCCTCCATCAGTTCAACACGGCGTTCGTCGGCAAGGCCGATTTGAGCACCAATGGGCGTGAGGCGCATATCGGCATCGTCCTGTCGCAGAAGTATGCGGTATTCGGCACGGGAGGTGAACATGCGGTATGGTTCGTCGACACCTTTGTTGACAAGGTCGTCGATTAGTACGCCGATATATGCTTTGTCGCGCGGCAGGGTGAATTGCTCTCGGCCGAGGGCTCTGAGAGCGGCGTTGGCACCGGCAACGAGGCCTTGGCCGGCAGCTTCTTCGTAGCCTGTCGTTCCGTTGATTTGACCGGCCATGAACAGTCCGGGCACAAGTCTTGTCTCGAGGGTGTGGTGCAGCTGTGTCGGGTCGAAGAAGTCATATTCTATTGCATAGCCGGGTCGGAACAGCTGGGCATCCTTGAGTGCGGGTATGGTGCTTAAGGCTTCAATCTGGATGTGCATGGGCATCGACGATGAGAAGCCGTTGACATAGTATTCGGTTGTTGTTTCGCCTTCGGGCTCGAGGAAGAGTTGATGCTCTGTCTTGTCGGCAAAGGTTACAATCTTTGTTTCTATCGAGGGGCAATAACGAGGGCCTATGCTTTGAATCTGTCCGTTGTAGAGCGGAGAATCGGGAAGGCCTCGTCGCAGGATTTCGCATGTTGCCTCGCTTGTGTAGACGGTGAAACATTCTCGCTGACGCAAGCTTCGGCGCACTTCCGGAAGATATGAAAAATGACGGTTGTCGTCATCGCCGGGTTGAGGCACTGCTTTGCTGAAGTCTATGGTTCTTCCGTCGAGACGCACCGGGGTGCCTGTCTTCATGCGGTCGGTGCGGAAACCCATATCGCGCAGCTGCTCGGTGATTCCGTGCGAAGCCGGTTCGTTGATTCGTCCGCCTTCGAACGACACGCGGCCAATGTGCATCAGTCCGTTGAGGAAGGTGCCGTTGGTGAGCACAATGTTCGGAGCATGGAATTCGGCTCCCTCGGAGGTGCGAACACCCCCTACTCTGCCCTTGTCGTCGAATATGAGCTGATTGGCCGTTCCCTGCCACATCGACAGGCCGGGTGTGTTTTCGAGAACTTCGCGCCATATTGCCGAAAACTTGTTGCGGTCGGCCTGGGCTCGAGGGCTCCACATTGCAGGGCCTTTGCTGCGGTTGAGCATGCGAAACTGGATGGAGGCACGGTCGGTGACTATGCCCATCATACCGCCGAGAGCATCTATCTCTCTGACTATCTGACCTTTAGCGATGCCGCCAACGGCAGGGTTGCAACTCATTTGCGCTATCTTGTTCATATCCATGGTGATAAGCAGCGTGGCAGCCCCAATCGTTGCAGCGGCATGGGCAGCCTCGCATCCGGCATGTCCGGCGCCTACCACTATCACGTCGAAATCGAAACGCATCGTAAAAAATATCTCGTTTAAAGTTTGTCGTAAATGTCCAATGCCTCATTCTCGGCAGCTTCCATAACCTGGCGTTCGCCGGGTCCCTTGTCATTGATTCCGCAAAGATGGAGTATGCCATGAATAATCACACGAAGCAATTCTCGCTCGTATACCACGCCCAACTCTTCGGCATTGCTGCGGACTGTGTCGAGAGAAATGACAATGTCTCCTCGCAACAGGCTTCCGGTACAATAATCGAATGTAATGATGTCGGTGTAGTAATCATGGCCAAGGAACTGACGGTTGACACGCAGAATCTCTTCGTCGTTGCAGAACAGATAGCTCACGCTTCGTAGCAGACGGTGGTGGGCAGCTGCTACGTTGTCGATCCATCTTTGAAGTTTGTCATAGTCGAACTGCGGCAGTTCGACCCCTTCGGCCTTCCAATCGAATTGTTCTTTCATTGCACAATGTGGTTTAACTTGCAAAGATACAAATAATTTTTGATGAAACACCCTCTAATACCCTCCGCTTTCTCTTTTGATTGATTTTCTGTTTAATAATAATGGCTATTATTGGTTGTTACTGAGGTTGTTGTGTTTGTACTGAGGCTTTCAGAGTGAAGAATTTATAAAAATCAAACCGGCAATGCGTGAAAAACGGCTTCACACATTGCCGGAAAGATATAGGAGCACTCCCCTACTCTACTTCAATGTTACTTCTTCGACCACCGGGCGATAAAAGCCCATCGAGCGGTCGAGGAAAATTTCTTTTAACGAATCGGTGAGTTCGGGATTGTTGGGGGCGAGATTTTTTGTCTGGGCACGGTCCGCAGAAAGATCGAAGACTCCGAACTCGTCGAGGTTGCCAAGTTCGTTTCCGGTGAGATTGGTTTTCGGTCCCTTATATGGAGGTATGAATGCATATTTGCCTGCTCGCAGACCAAGCTTGCCTTGATTTTCGATAACGAGGTCCTGTCTTCCGTCCAGGTCTTCGCCAATGAATGCGTCGAGCATCTCCTTGCTGTCAAGACCTTCGGGTACTTCGCCACCAACAAGTTTGCCAAGCGAAGCGAAAAGGTCCATCTGGCAGACGAGGGCATTGGAGACTACAGGTGTGATGTGTCCTTTCCAGTAGATGCACAGCGGTATGTGTGTGCCGCCATCGAAAAGGCTGTATTTACCGCCGCGCAGACCGCCGGTCGGTTTATGGTCGCCTGCCATTTCGACTGCGCCATCCTTATATCCATCGTTAAGCACAGGTCCGTTGTCGCTGCTGAAAATAATCATAGTGTTATCGAGCAGGTCGAGCTCGCGAAGCTCGGCCATGAGCTGCCCTATGCACCAGTCGGCCTCGACAATTGCATCGCCGCGGGGACCCATTGTTGTGGAGCCGGCAAAACGCTGATGCGGTGCGCGTGGAACATGAGGCTCGTGAAGGCCGTAATAGAGGAAGAACGGTTTGTCTTTGTTTTCCTGAAGAAAATCTTTGACATGCCCGGCGAAATAGTCGGCCATGTCTTCGTCGACCCAGCGTGCGGCTTTGCCGCCCTTCATATAGCCTATTCGCGGAATACCATTTATAATGGCGTTATTGTGGCCATGGGCAAAAGGCATTTTTATAAGCTCGGGATTGTCGGCAGCGCAAGGTTCGCCCTCGAAATTTTTCTCGTAGTCAACATAGATGGGGTCGTTGGGGTCGAGGCCCACTACTCCGCCGTTTTCGACAAAAACGGTAGGCACGCGGTCGTTGGTAGCTGCGATGAGGCATGAGTAGTCAAAGCCTATTTCTCGAGCACCGGGACGGATGGTATCGTTCCAGTTCACCTTGCCGGCACCCATGCCAAGATGCCACTTGCCGATGGCTCCGGTTGCATATCCGGCTTTCTGCATCATTTTGGGCAAAGTGGGCTGGTCGGGAGAGATGACAAGCGGTGCATCGCCGGGCAGAATCTTTATGTCCTCGCGCCAGGGATACATGCCTGTCAACAGTGCGTAACGGCTCGGGGTTGATGTCGACGAGGTGGCATAGGCATTTGTGAAAGTTACGCCGCCGCGTGCAAGGCTGTCGATGTTGGGGGTACTGATGGTCTTCGACCCATAGAAACTGACATCACCAAACCCGAGGTCGTCGGCGAGAATCACTATGACATTGGGCCTGTCGGGCGATTGGTTGACAGAATCTTTCTGCTTAGAGCAACTGCTGTGCAGGAACATAAGCAGTCCTGCAACAGGTAAAAAAAACTTCTTCATAGGGAAAATTCAAGATTTCTGCAAAGTTAATGAATTATTCCATTATTGCCAAACCCGAGGTCATCGGCGAAGAATCACTATGACATTGGGTCTGTCGGGCGATTGGTTGACAGAATCTTTCTGCTTAGAGCAACTGCTGAGTATGAACATAAACAGTCCTGCAACAGGTAAAAAAAAACTTCTTCATGGGCAAAATTCAAGATTTCTGCAACGTTAATAAATTATTCCATTACTCATCGGGGTTTGGGTACACCAAACATTTCTCGGCCCAGTTATTAAACAAAATATCCAGTTCTGAAACCTTGTCGGGATGTTCTGCGGCTACGTTGAACTTCTCTGTGCGGTCGAGGTTGAGATTATACAATTCCCATGGTTTGTTACGCTTCTGGCGCACAATTTTCCAGCCGTCGTTCGAAATCAAAGCTGCTTCGTTGAAATGCTCAAAGGCAATAAAATTGTGACGGTCTGCTTTCTGATTTTTCAGCACAGGGAGAAAACTTTTCCCTTCCAGGGGAATAATGTTGTGCCCTTTGAAAGTTTGTGGATATTCAGCTCCGGCAATATCCAAGCACGTTGCCATAATATCTATGACATGACACATTTCCGAGTTAATCGTGCCCTTGCCGACTTTCAGACCATCGGGCCAATGGGCGATGCATGGAGTGCATATGCCGCCTTCGTAGGCCTTTGCTTTCCAATAGCGGAAAGGAGTGTTGGCCACGTTGGCCCACTGGGGGCCGAGTGCCGAATAGGTAGTTTCAGGACCCGGCATAACTTCCTTGTTGCGGTCATAAATAATTGGTCTGCCGTCGCGGGTCATGTCGGGACGGTCGTTCTCGCCGGGTTTCATTTTCTGACATTCCTCGGGGCTGCAACCGTTGTCGGAAAGGAAAAGGATAAGGGTATTATTCAGTTTGCCGGTTTTTTCTAGTGCATCGAGCACTTTGCCTATTCCTTGGTCCATGCGGTCGACCATGGCAGCGTGTACGGCCATTGCTCTTGCATCCCATTCGGCCGTGGGATTTTCTGCCCAGGAATCGGCAAACTGACGGTCGGTGAGGTAATCCTTGCAATTACCAAAAATTCCAAGTCTCAGCATGCGTTCGTAGCGGGCGTTGCGAATCGAATCCCATCCTGCCTTGTAGGTATCTTTGTATTTTTCAATATCTTCGGGCAGTGCATGCAATGGCCAATGCGGAGCCGTATAGGAAAGATACATGAAGAACGGTTTTTCGTCAGAATTCAGTATTTCCTCCGCCGCACGGTTGGACAATGCATCGGTAATATAATAGCCTTCAGGGACATCTTTGATTGGCACTTCGCCCTCGACAAGGCTGAACGGATCGAAATAGTCGACAACGCCGTAGATGGTGCCATAGTGAGTGTCGAAACCGCGATTGACCGGATAATTGCAAAGGTCGGTGTAGCGGTCGTGTTCCACCTGGTGGTTGAGCCAGTCGCGCTGGTCGTCTCGCAGTGGTGTTTCAGCCACATGCCATTTGCCCACCATTGATGTGCGATAGCCGGCTTCTTTGAGTACTTCAGGAATCGTTACGGCATCGCGTGAAATAGTGCCGCGATAGCCCGGAAGATGACGGTCGAAAGTCATGCGCCCTATACCGGCCTGGTGCTGATAGAGGCCGGTGAGCAATGCGGCTCGCGAAGGACAGCTGCGGCTGGCATTATAGAAACGAGTGAAACGCACGCCGTTTTCGGCCAGACGGTCGAGGTTCGGGGTATGTATCTCGCCACCATAGCAGCCCATGTCGGAATAACCAAGGTCGTCGGCAAGTATAACCAGAATATTAGGTTTTGTCTGGGCCTGCACACCGACAAGTGGCAGACCCAGACAAACAGGAAGTGTAATGAAAGAAGATTTCATTTCATCGAATATTTTGTACTTTGATTTTTAAAGCAGTTGTCGATGCGCTCGGGACATAGCATCTGCCAGAGCGAAGCCACCGTCCAGCCGGGAGCGAAAATATCGTTGTAGAATCCCTTGCCGTTGTGGCCGTAGTCCCAAGTGGTGTGCTGAACCACTTCGGGGTAGTAGCCGGCCTTGGCAATGTCGAACATGTTGTCATCGGTGGGCATGAGCTGGAGCATGGAGGTTTTTATGACATTGGCAAAATCGGAAAAACGCTCTTCTCCAAAATGACCGGCGAGTTTGTCGAGCACAGTGGCGAAATCGAAGATGAAAACATCGATGTGGTTGTTTTCAACCGACACATTGCCCCAGCCGCGCGATTTGAAGCCAACATCGCCCAGCATCTGACCATTGGCAAATGGCACATCCCACAAATAATACCATGAAAGGCAGAAATAAGCTGCGGATTTGCACAGTTCAAGGTTGTGAAGCTTCTCGGCGCCGTCGGTAACGCACGCCAGGTAGTACATTGCCGTAGCGGCGTAGAGCGAGGCTTCTTTGTCCTCGCAGTTTGCATCGAGAGTCGACGAGAAATAATCACCCTTGGATATTAATTTGTTTTCAAGGTATCTGCCTGTGTTTTTTGCACATTGCAGGTATTTTTTGTTGCCAAAATAGTCGTAGGCCATGGTCAAGGGAAGTGTTGCCGAAGGAGTGCTGCCGCCCGTAGGGTCGACCGTTGTCTTGTCGGCCTTGAACTTGCGCGGGAAACTGCCGTCGACATTCTGCAAGTCCACAAATTTGTCCAGCAGCGACTTCATTTTCTTTTCCCATTCCGGATGCCTGCGTCCTTTGTCTTTCTCGTAGTTTAGCCAGGATAAAATAGCATATACACCTTCCGACTGCCGACGAATGCTCAGCACATCGCTTTCCTTGTTGTCTTTGAGTTTGACATTTTCTCTTAAAAAGCCATCGGGGGTGAATCCATGGGCCAACACGCTGTTGAAAATGGCCTCGGCCTTCTGTGTGAGTTCGGGAATATTGTTGTTTTCGCCATATTCGAGAGCATTATAGGCATTGAGGAGCACGCGGCCGACGAAGCCAACCTGATAGTTGTCGGTGTTTAGACAGTCGTCAATGCGCATGCGCATGCCGGAGAAATATTTCAGCTCGTAGTCGTCGACATAGCTGTTGATGAAATAGGGCATCATGTAGCGCATGGCATTTTCTTTGGACATTGCATCGACAATGGGCTGCGGATGCTGTACGTCATAAGAATAGGTCCATGTATCGGCGACAAAGTCGGAGTAGGATGGTGCATCGAAACGTCGTACCTGCCATTTAAGCTTCAAAGTATCGCCTTTTTCAATTTTCTGAAAGGCATATATGGGGTCGATGAGTGTCAGTTTGCGTATATATCGCTTGGGAGTTTCGCTGTAAGGGAAAGTGCATACCAGCCGAGCCTGTCCGTCGCTGTTGTCAAAGCCCGTAGCACCTATCGAAGTTTCGCCGGGCAGAATGACCTCGCCCGAGAGGTTCTGAGGCACACAGTCGACGAGCTTGTCGTTGCCGTAAAGGCGGATAATCGTAGTACCTTGTTTATTTGCACTATCGTAGACGCCGGCAAGAGGCGTGCTCAGACGGTCTTCGCGCACGGTCCAGCTGTCGGAGGTGTGGAAAGACGGAGCCTTTTGCGGCGAGCGCAGGTTTTTATGGTACCAAAAACCGGGCATGTAGAATTCGCAGTTCTCCGATGACATTCGGGTGTCGATTGTATCGGCAATATTGAACCAACATGTTTGATGGGCAATGATGGTGAAGGTCACATCCTGTAGGTTGTCGCCGCCGCTCACTGCTCGTGTTATCTCGAGGGGCATACTGCTGTCCTTGTCGGCTGGCAAGGTATATTCAATGCTTTTCTTGCCGGGATATTTCACCGCTACACGTGTTGCGGCAGAAATTGTAAGTGCATGGGACATAACAAGCCCCATGCACAGAAAAAACAATCTTCTATTTACCATAATTATTAACCAATTGTATGCGGTACGACAACCGATGAGCTATCGGCAGTGATGGTATAAGTACCATCTTCCTCGTTTTTATCAAATTTGAGAGTGACAATGCGAGTGCGGCGTGGCGATACTACACTGTCGGAATTGTGCACATGGTACACATAGCGGTAACGGCCCTCGTTATCGGTAAAAAGATCACCGTGGCCCGAGCCTTTTTCACCCACAATATTGCGGTGGATAATAGGATTTGCGGGGTTCTTCTTCCATGGGCCGCGGGGAGTGTCGGCCACAGCATACCCTACGGCGTAGTCGGGACTCATGAAATGATTGGCAGAATAGAACAGATAGTATTTGCCGTCGAGTTTGATTACCGTGGGTCCTTCCATCACCGGGTTGCTCTTGTAGGCCGGCGTTGCTTCCCATGCCTGGTCGTTTTTAAAACAAGGAGTGAGAGTGCCTTCAACGATACTGCCGGAAGCAGGGTCGAACTCGCCAACCCAAAGGAAATTGCCATGGTCGAAACGGACGTGGTAGAGATACCACTTGCCGTCGTCGTCCTTGAATAGAAAAGAATCGATGTTTTTTTCTGAACCGTCGATGGGCTTCACCTCGGCCTGGGTGTAATTGCCCGTGAGGCTGTCGGCGGCAGCGAACACTGTCTGTTCATTGGCGGTGTAGGTGAGCCAGTAGCCATTGTCACTCTTGAGAAGTTGCGGGGCCCAGAACCCTTTGTCGCCGAATGTGCTCTGCCCTGCTCTGAGAATCATGGAGTCGGGACGGGCTGGATGCCATGATACGAGATCTTCCGATTCGAGCAGCGAGAAACCGAGCGGCTCGCGGTTGCGCGTGCCTGTCAGATAATATTTACCGTTTTCGGTATAGATGGTGGGATCGGCGAAGAATATTTCTGCCTCTTCCGAGACGTTATTGTCGGCCTCTGCCGTTTCTTTGCCGGTGCCGGATGCACACGAGGTGCTCCATAACATGGGAATTGCCGCCATGCCGGCGAGCAATAAAGAGGATAATGATTTGGGCTTATTCATGATATCAATTAGTTTTTTTTGTTCTGTGTTGCAAAGGTAAAACCATACTTTGTCAACGAGAGGTAATTATGTTTTATATATGGGTAAAATTGTCTATACTCAGCATTTTACGCATTTATTCCCGGGAGCGATGGACAGAATTGCAGATTTCGAAGACAAATTTACCCATTCGCGGTTTTAAAGAGTTTGTAACTTTGCAGTGCAAAACAGAACCAAGAATTTTTCAATAAATATTAACCGTGAAAAACACACCGTGAAAAACACACCGTGAAACGCATCCACCTCCCCCTACATAATTCAACAATAAACCAAAATAAAAAGAACCCCTAAAACTAATCGCTATGCTAAAGCAAACATTACTTCTTTCGGCTGCCGCATTCTGCAGCTTAGGAGCTGTTGCACAAGCTCTGCCGGAAGGGACCAGCTCGCTGCTTCCCGCCGGAGTGACCGCCAATATCGGTCAGGAAAAAGTCTATTACAAACAGAAAAACCTCTGCGTTGCCGGTTCGCCCGAAAAAGGCTACCGCGCCTTCTTCTCGGCCACCGACGCCGACCACGGCGAAGAACTGTGGGTGACCGACGGCACCCCTGATGGCACCTACATGGTGAAAGACATCAACCCCGGCGTGGCCACCTCTGAAATTCAGTGGCTCACACGCTTCAACGACAAAGTGGTGTTCTCGGCCAAGGACAGCGAGGACACCGGCTCGGAACTGTGGATTTCCGACGGCACCGAAGAAGGCACCTACATGGTGAAGGACATCCACGACTTCGGTTCGAGCAATCCCCTGGCCTTCTGCCAGATGGACGAAAACCACTTTGTGTTCTTCGCCACCGACGGCGAGAGCGAGTTTGCCGATTCCACGCCCCAGCGCTGGCTCTGGATTTCGGACGGCACCGAAGAAGGCACCAAGATGGTGAAGGCCGTGGACTGCGTGTTCCCCGGCGTTGAGGACGGCGAGCACCGCTTCGGCGCAATCTGCCGCGTGGGCCGCAAGGTATTCTTCAAAGGCAACGAATCCGACAAGTCGGGCGTGACACACGGCGAAGAACTGTGGGTGACCGACGGCACCGAGGCCGGCACTTACCTGGTGAAGGACATCAACACCGAGCCTGACAAGGCAAAGGACGACGGCATGTCGACCCTCAACCCCGCACTGTGCCACATGGTTAACTTCTACAATGAGAAACTCTTCTTCAAGGCATGGTCTATCGAATCGGGCAACGAGCCCTGGGCATCGGACGGCACCGAAGAAGGCACCTACGAAATCTATAACACCATACCCACCGTCAATGCCAACGGCCTTGGCGAAGGCGGCGGCACAACCATGGTGGGCGAGCTCTACAACGGCTATGCAGTGTTCCGCGGCCGCATACCGGCAATAGGCAACGAACTGCTGTGGACCAACTGCGAACCCGGCAACATGGGCTGGTGGGACATCAACACCATCGAAACCACCGACACTCACCACTCCTTCCCTGATCCGGGCGTTGTGTTCGACGGTGTGTATATGTTCTGTGCCAACTCGGGCACCGACGCCACCATCGAGGGCTGCTACGGCGGCGAATTCCACTGCTTCGACGGCGAGAAGGTGTGGCTGCAGGACGACTATGCCCCCGGCGCATCGGGCTGCAACTGGGTGAAGGAACCCATCGTTGCCGGCGGCTCGCTCTACTGGTGGAACGAAGGCTCGCTCGACGGCACCGGAGCCACCAACACCAAGCTCCACCGCCTGGACAGCAAGGACGGCAAGGGCACAATCGTGTCGAACATCGACGCTAACGGCGACAAAGTGTACTCGCTGCGCAACCTCAACGGCGACCTGCTCTATACCTCGTCGGTGAACAACCAGCTCTACTGCTACCACTACCGCCAGCCCGGCTATGACCCCGCCAAGAACCCCGACGTGATGGAACCCGAGTACCGCACCCGCGAGGAAATCAAGGACGACGCAAGCATAGGCAGCATCGCTGCCGCCAACACCCTGGTGAGCGTGAGCCCCAACCCCGCCTCGACCTACTTCACCGTCAACACCAACTCACAGGTCGAAGCCGTGAGCATCTACACCACCGCTGGCGCGCTTGTCAAAACCGTTGCCGCACCGGCCGACAACACCGTGGAAATCGGCGGCATGGCCCCCGGCCTCTACATGCTCTCCATCGAGACTGCCGACAACAACCACTTCAAGTCGAAACTGATTGTAAAATAAACCTTACCAGCCCCGCCGGCGACAGCCTTGCCGCCGGCGGGCAACCATCTTTCTATGTTCAAAAAACTATACCGGTTCATAGCAGTCATGCTATTGGCCATCACAAGCATCGGTGCCGGCGCCCAGGACCTCGTCACAGTGAGCGGCACGATCTACGACACGGAATTCAACGAGCCTGTAATCGGGGCCTCGGTAATGGTTAAAGGCTCCAGGTCAAGCGCCGTATCGGACATCGACGGCAACTACACCATCAAGGCTCCGGCCGACGGCACCCTGGTGTTCTCCTATGTAGGCCTCGACACCAAAGAAGAAAAAATCAACGGCCGCACCAAGGTAGATGTCTATATGTCGACCAACATGCAGACCCTCGACGAAGTGGTCGTTGTGGGCTACGGCGTGCAGCGCAAGAGCGATGTAACCGGCTCCATATCGTCGATCAGCGGCAAGGATGTCAACAACACCCCCGTATCGTCGGCCCTCCAGGCCCTGCAGGGCAAGGCTTCGGGCGTCAACGTGATCCAGAACAGCGGCTCGCCGGGCGGCCCCACCACCATCAAAATCCGTGGCACGGGCACTGTCAACGACGCCGACCCGCTCTATGTTGTCGACGGCTTCATTGTCGACGACATAACCCACATCAGTCCCAACGACATTGCAAGCATCGAAATCCTCAAGGACGCGGCATCGTCGGCAGTCTATGGCGCGCGTGCCGCCAACGGCGTTGTGGCCATCACCACCAAGGCCGGCGAAAGCGGCAAGACGGCAGTGACCTTCGACGCATATTTCGGCGTGTCCAACCCCTGGAAAACCATCAAGGTGATGGGTGTCGAGGACTATGCCCTGATGCTCGACTATGTCAACGGCTCTTCGCTCTACTCGGCCGACGGCCGCCTCTATCAGACCGTGCAGCCCGACGGCAGCTATGCCTTTGACGAAAACAAGAAACACCTGCTGGACTACATTCTGGAGGACACCCCCGACAGCTGGTGGAACGCCATCACACGCACGGGCGTCAAGCAGCAGTATAACGCCACCGTCAGCGGCGGCAACGACAACACCAAGTACCTTGTGAGCCTGGGCTACTTCAACGAAAAAGGCATCGTGAAATCGTCGGACTACAACCGTTTCAACGCCCGCGTGAACATCAACCAGAAAATCACCGGCTGGCTCACACTTATGGCCAACATGTCCTACTCCAACGAAAACCGCGACCTCGTGCCCGAAGGCTCGGCATCGGTGCTCAAACGCGCCCTATACCAGAACCCCATGGTGCGCATCCACGACACCAAGGGCTACTGGAGCGAAGACCACCCCATTGCCCAGATCGACCGCTACCACCGCTCCATCAAGCGCGACCGCTTCGACATCAACGCAACCCTCTCGGCCGACTTCCTCCGTTTCTTCAACTACCAGTTCAAGGCATCGTACTATGTGGCTCCGCAGACAAACCGCCGCTTCACCGAGGTGAACAAGCTCGAAGAGGACTTTGCCATGACCGACCTCACAACCATCTACAACTACCGCAACACAGTTGACAAATGGGAAATCAACAACCTGCTCACTTTCGACTGGAACGACGAAATCAACAAAGTGACCGTCCTTGCCGGCCAGACCGCCGAGGGCTATAAAAACTCATTCCAGGAATCGACCAAGCGCGGCACCCCCGACAACAACCCCGACCAGTGGTTCCTGTCGAGCGGCTTCACCGGCGACAAGACATACGGCCTGGACCGCAATTGGACGGCGGTGGGCTTCATCGGCCGCGTGAACTACAGCTTCAGGGACCGCTACCTGCTGCAGGCCAACGTGCGTGTCGACGGCTCGTCGAAATTCTCGAGCAAAAACCGCTGGGGCACCTTCCCCTCGGTGTCGCTGGGCTGGAAATTCTCGTCGGAAAGCTTCATGCGCGAGCACACGTGGCTCAGCCTTGGCAAGCTGCGCGTGGGCTGGGGCAAGCTTGGCAACAACCGCATCGACGAGCTGGCATGCTACACCTACCTGGTGAGCCAGTTCAACTACCCCTACGGCCAGGGCACGCACGTGCTGCAGCCCGGCTATACGGCTCTGACCATCGGCAACCCCGACATCAAGTGGGAGAAAACCGAGACGTTCAACGCCGGCGTCGACCTTTCGTTCCTTAACAACACCATTATGTTCGGCCTGGAATACTTCAACAAGAAGACCACCGACATGCTCATCGCCGTGCCCACCGTTCTGTCGGCCGGCCTTGACACCAACCCCATGACCAATGCCGGGGCCGTGAAGAACTACGGCTTCGAGACACAGCTCACCTACCGCCGGAATTTCGGCAAATTCTCGTTCGACGTGGGCTTCAACCTGTCGTGGATCAAGAACAAAGTGACCTCGCTGGGCACCGGCAACGAGCCCATCTGGGGCAACCGCCTTAGCGAGGGCAGCATTGCCGACGCCGTTACCAAAACCGCCGTAGGACAGCCCATAGGCAGCTTCTTCGGCTATGTGACCGACGGCATTTTCCAGACTCCCGAAGAGGTGAAGGCCTCGGCGCAGTACGAACCGGGCAAGATGGATTCGGAGCAGACCACCCGCGTGGGCGACTTCCGCTTCAAGGACCTCAACGGCGACGGACGCATCACCGACGAGGACCGCACCTATCTCGGCTCGCCGCTGCCCGACTTCGTGTTCGGCGTGCCGATGAGCTTCCGCTACTCGGGCCTCGAGCTCTCGGTGTTCTTCCAGGGCCAGACCGGCAACAAGATTTTCAACGTCATGGACTACTACCTCTACAATGCCGGCAACGGCAACGTCTATGCCGACATCCGCGACAAGCACTGGTCGGGCCAGGTGGCCGACAACCGCAAGTTCTTCCCCCTCAACACCGGGGCTTCGGTGCCCGATCTTGACAGCAACGACGCCGCCCGCAACTTCCGCTCGAGCGACTTCCTGGTCAAGGACGGCTCGTATGTGCGCCTCAAAGAGCTGCGCCTGTCCTACTCCTTCGAGCCGTCGCTCGTCCGCCGTCTGGGCCTGTCGTCGCTCGTAGTGTCGGCCACGGCCTATAATCTGCTCACCTGGACTAAATATGACGGCTTCGACCCCGAAGTGGGCAAGGTCGACGGTACCGAGGGCAACAACCTCAACATGGGCGTGGACCACGGCAACTATCCCCAGGCGCGTTCGTTCACTTTCGGTCTGAAATTCGGATTCTAACAGAAATAAAATGAGACTTACAAATATATCTTTCAAGGGAATCGCCGCCGGCATGCTGCTGGCGGTATCCGGCGCCTTCCTTGCCGGCTGCGACGATTTTCTCGACCAGGAAGTGAAGGGCAACAACACTTCGGAGAAATTCTATGACACCCGCTACAAACTGCAGGCAAGCCTCAATGCCGTCTACGACATTTTGCAGAGCGACGCCATGCAGGACACCGACTGGCGCTTCGGCGAAGCCATCGGCGACAACGTCGTGGGCCGCGACGAAGGGCTTTCGAGCCACATGGGACAGCTGGCGCACTTCCGTTTCAACACATCGAACAACTACATTCTCAACCGCTGGACAATCTACTACAAGGGCATACACCGTGTCAACCAGGTGATTGCCAACATCGACCGTGCGCGGCTGTCGACCGACGACTATTCGGCCTACAAGGACATCCGCGAAATCCTGGGCCAGGCCAAGTTTCTGCGGGCCTACTTCTACTTCAACCTCGCCCGCACTTTCGGCGGCGTGCCAATCCGTCCCGAAGTGGAAGAGGTGGACAAGATTGTGGTGCCCCGCAGCACGCTGGAGCAAACATACGCCTACATAGAGAAAGACCTGCGCGAGGCCGCCATCATGCTGCCTGCCCGCTACACCTCGAACAACTCGGGCAAGGCAAGCTCGGGGGCCGCCACAGCCCTGCTGATGAAGGTGCTCATGTACCAGGCAAAACCGGGCGTGCCCTCAGAGAAATGGGAAGAAATGACACGCCTTGGCGACTACTTTGTCAAAGGAGCCTCGCTCAAGTTCAAGGACATGCTCCACTACCCCGAAAACTATGACGGCGAGGACTGGGAATCGCTCCGCAAGCGACTGTGGTTCAAGCCGCAGGAGCTCAACAAGGAAACCGACCCCTACGAGACTGCCGAAAACGAGTGCCCTACCCTGCTCAACGCCTACTCGCTGCGCTATGTCGACGCCTACGGCGGGGCCATCACCTACGACCAGCAGTTCTACCTGCAGGGCGAGTTCTGCCAGGGTTCGATTTTTGAAATTGTCTTCAAGGAATCGGGCGACGGCACCACCGGCGACACTAACGAGGGCAACTCCATCTACATGAACATGTTCCCGGCGGCCTACAATTCGGCCGACGGCGCGCAGGTGCCCATCTTCGGCGACCAGGCCATCATCACCACAATCATCTTCACCGGCAGCAATGCCGCCGATGCCCGCCGCCGCTTCATCATGGGCCACCACGAGACCACTCCCGACATGGAGAACACCGAAATCGGGGCCGGACACCTGTTGCCCCTCAAGTGGTACACTCCCCTCAAGGACCGCCCCGTCTACGGCGGCGACAACGGCAAGAACCGCCGCGTTTTGCGCTATGCCGACGTTGTGCTGATGTATGCCGAGGCCCTCAACGAGTGCGGCAAGGGCGCGCAGGCCCTTGAGCAGCTCAACAGCAACAAGAAAGTGGTGAACGAAATCAACAACAGCTCGACACTCTATATCGGCGGCGGCTACGGCTATCTGCGCCAGCAAATCTGGGACGAGCGCACCATCGAGCTGTGCTACGAATGGGAACGTTTCTTCGACATCGTGCGCCAGGGACGTGCCAAAGAGTGTCTTAAAATATTCAGCGACCTGCGTTCCAACCGCCGCGGAGCATATTTTAAGGAGGGCGTGAACGAGATTTTCCCCATTCCCCAGCGCGAAATCGACCTCTCCAACGGTATTGTGACACAAAATCCAGGCTACTAAACAATGAAAGCGATTATCATACCAATAGCTGCACTGGGCCTGGCCTTGGCCTCGTGCTCCGACGACAAGGCGACACAGCCCACAGCGGCGTTCACTGTCGACGCCAACCGCGTGGAGGTGAACCAGTCTGTTACGGTCCGCTTCACCGGCAATGCCGACAACGTCGTGGTTTTTCCGGGCGACCAGGGTCAGGACTACGACCTGATCAAGGAAAACAACACCGGGCTGGTGGTGAACAAGGGTCTGTTCACCTATGCCTACTCCACTCCCGGCACCTATAAGATGGTGTGCGTGGCAACGAACCATGCCGACGAAGGCATGTCGCTGCTGTCCGACACCTGCTCGACGTGGATCAGAGTCATCGACGATGCCACCGAAATAGAGAAAATCTCGGCCTATCCCGTGGTGCGCGACGAAATCTTTGCCACGCAGTGCAACGACGCCGACTGGCTCATGGCTTTCCCGCGCAAGATGCGCTACCAGTCGGGCAACCCTGCGGTGACGCTGTCGCGCAAGCTGAAGTTCTACACCGCCTCGCAGTCGACGGCTGTGCTCGTCGGCGGCGAGCCCTACAGCGCGTCGAAGTCCTACGACCTCTCTGCGGTGCTCGACATCACCACGCGCTCGCACGAGGGAACTGAGCGCGCCTACAAGCTCCACACCCTCTACTATGGAGAGTTCAAGACCTTCGCTGTGGCCGGTGTCAAGGGAACCATCGAGCGCGACCCGTTCGATTACAACAACTATGTGATGAATATCACCGTTGCCGAAGGCACCGACCTCTCAGCCCTCAAGCCGGAATTCACCCTCTTTGCCGACAATGAGAAGGTGTATATAGGCAATGAAGAACAAACGTCCGGTGTTTCGGTGGTTGATTTCACCAAGCCTGTGACATACCGCTTTGTTACAACATCGACCGAAAATCCCCAGATCAGCGTTGAATCGACCTGTGTGGTAAATATAAAATAATAATTCGGGATGGTTACAGAAGTCTTTTTTCGGATTTCTGTAACCATTTTTTTTGACTATCTTTGCAATGGAAATGAAAAACGCAGCAATAAAGACACTTCTCGCATTAATGCTTACGTCCGGGGCCTTGCAAGTCGAGGCCGTGAAACACGAGCCATACTCCGGCTCGCGCATTTACTGGGATATAAGCTCGAAGAAAAATCTCTTTAGCGCGGGCAACTACGCCCGTATCATCCCCCTTCAGGACGGACGCCTGCTGGCTGTGGCCGAATCGGGAGGCGGCATCTCTGCTTGCTACAGCAACGACAAAGGGGGAATATGGTCGTCGCCCGAACTCATCATCCAGAGTGCGGCCCAGCTGCCCTATGCTGTTCCAGATGCCATACAGCTGGCCAACGGCGACATAGTGGTGGGCTACAACCCCCGCCCGTCCAAACCGTACAGCGACGACCGTCTTTTCGGCATACGCTGCATCCGCAGCTCCGACAACGGCAAAACATGGAGCGACCCAATATTTATCTACGATGCAACAAAAACATTTGAAGACGGCTGCTGGGAACCATGCTTTCTGGAGCTCCCGAGCGGCGAGCTTCAGTGCTATTTTGCAAATGAGAATAATTTCCGCACCAACAACGACCAGGAAATATCGATGTGCCGCTCGTTCGACGGCGGTCTCTCCTGGAGCGAGGCAACGCGCATCTGCTACAGCAACGGCAGCCGCGACGGCATGCCTGTGCCAATCCTCACCGAGAACGGCGAAATTGTGGTGATTATAGAAGACAACGGATGGCCCGGCTATGATCGTTTCAGGGCAACAACGGTGAGATGTTCGCTCGAAGACAACTGGACGAACTGGGTGGACCGCAACAGCCCGAACCGCGAGATGATTTTTGCCAATGCCGCCGACAAGGCCTTCGTTTCGGCAGCTCCCTATATCCGCCGGCTGGGCAAGGACGAAACCATAGCTTCGTGGCAGGGCGACCGCGGCGACCGCAAGGGCATGGGTGAGGACTGCTATGAAATGTCGGTGGGCGTGGGCGATGCCGACGGACGCAATGTCAAAGCTATTGTTTCGCCTTTCGGGCTGTCCACCGGGCAGCACGGACTGTGGAACTCGGTTACGGCCCTGGACGACGGCACGATCTTCGCTTTGTCATCGATAGGCGATGTGGGCAAAGGAAATGCCATTTATGTGATGACGGGCTATGCCAAGAAAGGCTTCGAAGTTGCTTATGGCACCCCCGAAGTGAACGGCTCGTCGCAAAAAGAAACATGGACAGCCAAAAACGCACGCCAGGTGTATTTGGGCAGCAATGCCACCCGCAACCTTGCAACGATGGATTTCCTCTACGATTCTGACAATCTTTATGTCTTTGCACGAGTAATCGACCGTAACATATTCACTGACAAGGTGGACGACGACGGCATTACCTTAGGTCTCGACATCGAAAATTGCTGCGACACATATCCCCAGCAGGGTATGTACCGCATTTTTATGGATGCAAACGGCTCGGTGAAGTTCTCGGCCGGCGGCAATAACAAGTGGACCGAAATTGACACACCGGAGAATGTGAAATTTGTCACCAGCCTCAAAAGCTCCTTCTATGAAATGGAAATCGCCATTCCATGGAGTGCTCTGGGCTGCGAAAAAGCTCCGACCGACCGCACCATGCGCTGCTATCTGGAAGTCGCCGACCGCCGCGACGGCAGTATTGTCAAAGAAACAATTCCCGAAAGCAATCTGCGGCAATCGTGGACATGGCCCGAATTCAAGCTGCGCAGCGGCGACAGCGGCGTAGGTGCTATCCTTCCCGACACGTCAGGCAATGAGGCCGACGTGGAGGTCAAATACACTAGCGGCAATGTCAGCGTGAAATCTTCGCGCGACATTGCTAATGTGGCTGTCTACTCAATGTCGGGAGCAATGTCAGTGAATGAGAAATGTTCAGACAGCCGCGTCGACATACCGGTTGACGGCCTTTGCGGGCTGTACATAGTGGAGGTATTGCACAAAAACGGATATGCAAAACGGCAGAAATTAGTAATCCGCTAATCATCACGGCAAATATGTTGAGAATCCTGCGCTACATCCTGCTATTGTTTGTGTTGGTCGAAGCTTCGACGGCATTGTCGGAGATTGCGCCTAAAGAATATTTCTTCACACACCTTAAAAGTGATGCCGGCTTGCCCCACCAGCAAGTATCGGCCCTCGCTTTCGACCACGACGGCATGCTGTGGGTGGGAACGCGCAACGGACTGGCAAAATACGACGGGTATTCATTCACAACCTACTACTATGATTTGAACGATTCCACGTCGATTCCTCATAATTTTATCCGGCAGATTTTTGTGGACACCGACAATAATGTGTGGATAGGATCGGACATAGAACTTTGCCGCTACAGGCGCGAGAACGACGATTTCGAACGTTATGATTTGAACAACGACCGAATAGCCTATATAGCCCAGACAGCCGACGGATCCATAATATGCGCCGGCTCGTATGTCTACAAGCTCGATAAAGACAAAAACGAGTTCCGCCGCACACGCCGGCAGGCGGAAGATTATGTGGTTGGTATGGCTGTGTCGCCCGATGACAATATATTCATCGCCACCAACAAATCGATTGCCTATTATTCATCGGACATGACGGCAGAGACTGTCATGGACAAGTCGGTCTATGAGGATTTTCTCGCCGGCTTCGATGCTATAGCCCCGCTCTTTTTCGACCGCGGAGGCAATTTGTGGATTGGGCGCGACGGCAAAGGTGTGCAGCGTCTCAATCTCCGCTCGGGCGAAAAAACTGTCTACGACGAGACGCTTTTGAGCAACGGCGCAGTACGCGCCATTGCCGAAGACGCCAGCGGGCTTATATGGCTGGGTACAGAAAACGGTATTACCATCATCAATCCGGCAAGTGGGGCCATTGCAAAAATTACACAACAGTTCGGCAATTCAAGGGCTCTTTCGGACAATGCAATATACTGCATTGCTAGCGATGCCGAAGATAATATCTGGGTGGGCTCATATTTCGGTGGTGTAAGCCTTGTCATGCGCGACGCAAACAAGTTCGAATGGATAGCTCCGGGCTACGATTCCAATACTCTCTCCGGCAAAGCCGTCAGAAGAATAATCGAACCCCACGAAGGTGAGTTATGGCTTGCCACGGAGGACGGAGGTATAAATATCTATCACGACGCCGACAAAACTATAGAACACTTTGATAAAATTCCCGGACTGGGCACAAACGTCCACGAACTTTATTATGATGCCGACAGCGGCGATATGTGGATTGGCACTTTTCGCAACGGCTTGTTCCGCTACAATCTCAAAAACCACAATTACAAACATTATACAGCATTAAACAGCGGTCTGAAAAGCAATGCTATTTTTGCAATTGCGCGACAGCCGTTGCCGGAGGGCGAACTGTGGATCGGCACAACAATGGGTTTGTTAATATACAATCCACAAAACGACGATTTTGAGCTTGTCAACCATCCTGTCCTTAAGTATGACTTCACTTATTGCCTCCTTTTTGATCATGCCGGAAACCTCTGGGTGGGCACGGTCAATAACGGTTTGTTCAGGATTGACAAAGAAACAAAAGAAATCAGGAGCTGGAACTGTTATTCCTTTAGCAGAGATAATAAGCTTAATGACAATTATATCACTGCATTATATGAAGATTGCAACGGACGTGTGTTTGTGGGCACGAACAACGACGGAGTCTATACTATTGATGGGGAAACTTTTCAGTTCTCAACTTTCCGATGCGAATATCGAACCATGGGTACGATATGCAACATATTCCAGGATTCGACAAAAAATATATGGATTACCACTTCGGGCGGCCTCTACAAAGTGAATCCGAATGACTTGTCGTATGTTCATTTTACCACTTCCGACGGCCTGCCGGACAACCAGTTTAATTTTGCTTCAACCTTTCAGACCTCGGACCGTCGTATATACTGCGGCACTGTCAACGGCATGATTTCCTTCCTGCCCGAAGTGAAAAAACGTTCGGAAGCTTCTGCGGGCGTCCATCTGTGGAAGTTGTTGCTCAACAACGCCCCTGTAGCGCCCGACATGCCCGGCTCGCCACTCTCAAATGCCCTCGATGCGACAGATGAGGTGGAACTGGACTATAATTCGTCGCGAATTTTCAGCATTGTCTATGGCATTGTCGACCCCGTAGGTGCTAAAAATGCAAAGTACCAGATCTACATCGAAGGCCTCGACAAGGAATGGCGCGATGTAGGCTCGCAGAGAAGCTTCACTGCAATGGAATTGCCTTACGGAACATATGTCTTCAAGGTCAGGGCTCTGCTGTCGGGTGTCGACTGGAATATGGCTCCGGTCAAATCCTTGAAAATCAAGGTGGCTCCGCCCTACTATCTTTCGTCGACGGCATGGCTGATATATATTCTGCTCGGCTTGTTTGTCATTTATATGGCCTACCGCTTGGTGAACTGGCGCATGAAGGAAAAACAACAGAAAAAACTCAGCCAGATCGAACGTGCCAAAAACGACGAGCTCAACCAGGTGAAAATGGAATTTTTCACCAACATTTCCCATGAGCTTAAAACGCCGCTTAGCCTCATCCTTGCCCCGCTCAAACATCTGTCGTCGGAACAGAACCTCTCCAACGAATCGAAAGAGAGGCTATCGACAGCAATTGCAAATACTTCCAAAATGGTGGACCTTATCAACGAACTGGTGACTTTCAACCGCGTGGAATCGGGCAACTTCCAGCTGTTTCTGCAGAAAGACAACCCGCTGAAACTCATCGAAACACTCTCGGGCTACTTCCGAGGTCCGGCATCGGAAAAAAACATAACTGTCAACATAACGACACAGGACAATGGCGAAGAGGTATGGTTCTCGACGACATATCTCGAACGCATAGTGAGCAACTTGCTGTCGAACGCCGTTAAATATACCGCAGAAGGTGGCAACATCGATGTCAGAGCTTCTATTGAAGAAGGCGACGACAACAACATCTTCCTCCATCTCGAAGTGAAAGACAACGGCATTGGCATTGTCCCCGAAGAAATCGACAATATCTTCAGAAAATACTATCAGACCAAGCGTGGGTACAATGCAAGCCACAGCGGCTGGGGTATAGGCCTGGCCACTGTCAAGCGGCTGATTGAAATTCACAAAGGTAGTATCGCCGTCAGCAGCAAGGTGGGTGAAGGCAGTACATTTATTGTGAAAATTAATGTGACACAGTCGGCTTTCGACCCATCGTGCTGCATCACCAATGGTAAAACGCAAAGTCCCTTCCATCCGTCGTTCATTGCCAATCCTCTCACTGCATACAATCTCCACAAGGATGCAAAAAACACCGATAAAGACGAAAACAAGGTGTCGATTCTCATTGTCGAGGACAACCCCGAACTGTTGCGCTTCCTCAGCGATGAGTTCGAGAAAGAGTATAATGTCTATACCGCCACTAACGGAAAAGAGGCTCTTGCTATCGCTGCCGAATATACAATCGATATCGTTGTTTCAGATGTCATGATGCCCGAAATGGACGGTGTCGAGCTGTGCGAGAAATTGAAGAACGACCTTTCAACATCGCACATACCGGTGATTCTTCTTACTGCAAAAACCGACGAAGAATCGACAATCAAGGGCTTCGAAAGCGGGGCCGAGGCTTATGTTCCAAAGCCCTTCGACCCGCAGATTCTGGCTTTGAGGGTGAAAAATATCCTCAGGGCGCGACGAAAGTATATCAATTCAAGAATCAAAGAAACTCCCGGCAACGAAGAAGTGGAGGAACTGCCCGCGCTCAACAAATTCGACAATGAATTTATTTCGCGAATCAATGCTCTGGTTGAGAGCAATATTGAAAATTCCGAGCTTTCGGTGACCGACATCACTCGCGAACTGGGAATCTCGCGTTCGCTCCTTCACATCAAGATGAAGACCTTCTTCAAAACATCGATGACCGACTATATAAAGACGTGCCGCATGCACAAGGCTTGCGAACTGCTGCGCCAAGGTTTCAATGTGAGCGAAACGGCCTACCGCACCGGATTCTCCGACCCCAACTACTTCTCGAAAGTATTCAAAAACACTTATGGAATGACTCCGCGTGAGTATCTGGCAAAACAACCGGAATCATAAAAATTTAAATATCAATAATATGAAATCATTGACAATCGGAATTTTTTCTCTTGCTCTTGCTACGGCAGCATGCACCACTCCGACCCAACAGCTGACAAAATCGGGCCTTGACCCCGAAAAATTCAAAACCGAAGTCGACGGCAAGCCGACAGCCCTCTATACCCTTGTGAACAGCAACGGTCTGGAGGCATGTGTCACAAACTATGGCGGACGTCTGGTTTCGCTCATGGTGCCCGACAAAGACGGAAACTTGACGGACGTGGTTCTCGGCCACGATTCTATTGCCGACTATGTGAACATCGACGGCAACTTCGGAGCCCTCATAGGTCGCTACGGTAACAGAATCAATCAAGGGCGCTTCTCGCTCGACGGCAAAGACTACCAGCTGCCGCAGAACAACTTCGGGCACTGCCTCCACGGTGGTCCCAAAGGTTTCCATCATGCTGTGTGGGATGCCGAGCAAACAAACGATTCGACCCTCGTGCTCCGTCATTTCTCGCCCGACGGTGAATATGGCTTTCCCGGCAATGTCAACGTTCAGGTGACATATACCCTCACTGCCGACAACGCCCTCGACATCGATTATCAGGCCACAACAGATGCCCCGACAATTCTCAATCTCACCAACCACACCTATTTCAACCTGAGCGGAAATGCGGCAAACACCATTCTCGACCATCAGCTGTGGTTCGATGCCGATGCATATACTCCTATCGATTCTACGTTTATGACTTCCGGCGAAATTTGTACGGTGGAAAATACGCCCTTCGATTTCACCGAAGCTAAAACAATCGGTCAAGACATTGATGCCGACAACGAACAACTGAAAAACGGCAAGGGCTACGATCACAACATGGTGCTCCGACAGCCCCGCAACGTCGACAGCCCCGCCGCTGTGCTCTTTGAACCTTCGACAGGAATCAGAATGGAAATGTTCACATCCGAACCTGGCATACAGTTCTATGCAGGCAACTTCCTCGACGGCTCTGTGAAAGGAAAGAAAGGCATTGCCTATCCGTTCCGCTCGGCTGTTTGCCTCGAAAGCCAGCACTTCCCCGACAGCCCAAACAAACAATTGTGGCCCTCGGTTGTTGTCCGTCCCGGCGAAACATATACAAGCCATTGCCGCTATAAATTCCAATAATACGTTAAAAATGAAATGGATTGGCTAAGCGGCATCGGCCGCTTAGCCAATTTTATTATGCTAAACTATGCAAGCTGACTTGTGTGTTCTTTAGTGTCTTAACTATAAACTTTTCAAAGTGTTAATGAATAATACCGGTATAAAAAAACTGCTCGTAGCAATGGGCGTGCTCGCAGCCACAAACATTTCGGCTGAAAACATCCCCAATCCTATTTTACCTAATGTGGCCGACATCGGCGTAATGAAATACAACGGCAAATATTATCTCGGAGGATGCCGCACCGACGGCGATTTCTACATTTCGACGGACCTCGTGAACTGGGAAGGCCCCATCCATGTGATAGACATGGACAACGAATGGAGCAAAGGCACCGGATGCGGCAACAACCAGATTCATGCCAACGACATGCTCTACGACAACGGTACGATACATGCATATTGGTCGGTGAACTATTGGGGAAAGGACAAGCATGCCGTGCACATAGTCCATAGCGAGGCTTCTGACCCGATGGGGCCATATGCCGAGCCGGTACGCGACAGCTGGTTGGATAATCGTATCGATCCTAAAGTGTTCCGCGACGACGACGGTAAGCTCTATATGTACATGGTGCGATTCACCGACGGCAACGCCATCTGGGCACGTAAAATGAAAAATTGGCGTGAATTTGATGAGGCAGACCCTCAGGGCACGATTCTGCAGTTCTCGTCAAACCCCAACACATGGGAGCGCATGGACAATGCCGTGGCCGAAGGTCCATGGGTAATGAAATATCATGGCAAATATTACATGATGTACAATGCCAACCATACCGGCCACGACTGGGGTAACTACCAACTCGGTGTGGCTCAGAGCGACACCCCCATGGGCTTCAACGCCGGCAACAAATATCCTCATCCCGTAGTCTGCTCCAATCAATATGCCATTGAATACGATTATCCCGACCTGCTCCGATACTCGGACGGAAATTATGACCCTCTGTTCAGCTATGAGACAACAGTACCCGCTGCCGACACAAACACAGACTGGACAGAACCCGACTTCAACGACAGCACATGGAAGCAGGGCCTCGGCGGATTTGCCAAATCGGCGCCTCGCGGCACCACTACCTACACAAAAGGCACACTGTGGGACACCGAGCGCATCCGACTGCGCAAGGCTTTCAACATAACAAATCTTTCCGACAACCTTGCCCTGCGACTGACCACCCTCGGTGCGGCAAAAGTCTATCTAAACGGCTCCGAAATATATAGTTCCGACCGTCGGCTCTACAACATTGTGAACCTGACACCCGAGATGAAAAAAAATCTTACGGTAGGTCGCAACATGCTCGCCATCGAGTGCACAGCTCCCGGCAGAGGCAAACGGTATGTCAACGCGCAGCTCTTCAACACCGGAACCACACAAATCGACCCGGAGATAACCTGGACCCCAGGCCAGCCCAACATCCTACGTGGCCCCAACGGCCTTGAATGGTGGCTCATCTACATGGCCAACACCAATATGGAAGGCCGTAACCAGCATGTAGACCGAGTGCATTTCCACGGCGACAAAATGTATGTCGACGGCATAACCCATGCCAATAACAGTGGATTCCATCCAGCGCCCGCCCTTCCAGCCTACGGCGACATATTCGATTCTGCCCCCGATACCGCACGATGGGCCAACCTCGACCCGTCCAAATGGAGTGTGGCCAACGGCGAGCTCAATGCCAAACCCGACAACGGTGCTCCCCTCTGTGCTGTCCTCGCCTCCTCTTTAGCCTCAGAATCCTATCTGTGGGAAGTCAGCCTCAAGCCGCTCGCCACTGCCGGTGTCTACGCCGCCTACACCGATGCCGACAACAATGTGGCCGTGCTTTTCGACCATCTCTCCAAGATGCTCACAGTGATTGAGACACTTGGCGGCAAACCGCGCACCATAGCCACAAGGCCACTGCGTCCCGATTTCCGATGGGATGCATATCATCAGCTGCGTGTGGAGCGCGACCTGGCAGACCTAACCCTAAGCATCGATGAAATGCGCATAGCCGAACCTTTCACATCCTTCATCGCACAACGGGCCGTCCCCGGCATTGTCACGATGGGGGCTCCCTCCTCTTTCGATGGTGTCACCTATACCATAGGTTTCGACGACGGCAACGACCGCATGAACGGCTGGCGCAATCTCACAGGCACTCTTGTACCCACCAAACGCGGTGCCACAGCCTCCGGACAGCTGAAGGCCGTGAAAGGCACTCCAGGCTACAGTTATGAGTTCACAACACAGATTTCGAACCTCGGCGACAACGCTGTGGCGGGCATATATCCTATATATATCGACGACAACAACTACGTGCTTGCCCAAATCGACGCGCCCTCCCGGTCGCTCCGTGTCACCACCATGCGCCGCGGAAAAATAGCAGTCCGCCGCAACATACCCCTCGACACCATGCGCGACCTCTACACCGACCAGCGCTACACCGATTCCTACGACAAGGGATACACATTCGACTGCCCCACGACATTCGATGCCATCTATCTGCCGCGCTACGATGTGGCCAACCGCAACGTGTTTACCGACGATCGTTTCGACAAAGACACTCCCACTATCGGCACCAACGAAATAGTGCACGAAAACACATTCGCGCTTATGACCCCGGCCTATCTTACCGAGAACGACACCTGGCAGAACATCCCTACCGACGGAGCCATGATATATGATGCAAATCCGACATTCTGTGTCGCATCCTTCGACCCTGTCACCGCCGAGCGGATGCGTTTTATCAACAACGACCCCACCGACAGCAGCCGGCACATCTACCGCATTCGCGTACATGAGCTCTTCAAAGACAGCTACAACCTCCGCATCGTGCGCAGCCACGATGGCTCACTGCGCATCTTCGTCGACGGTCGCGAAGTAGCATCACTTCCTGTCGATAAATTCGGTGCGTCGCTCGTAGGCCTCGATGCACAGGCTGGAAGCCCCGAATTCCACGGCACACTCTATTATCACCGTTGAGAAAATAAAGGCTCCAGGGAGGTCTGAGCACCAAATAAAAAAGAAAAGAGACGATACGTTCGCATCCCTCGCAAAAAAGCGAGGGATGTTTTTTTTCAGTCAATGATGTTGAATTGTGAAAAATACAAAAAAAAGTTGTATCTTTGTTGCCGAAAACAACATGCTGCTCTCCCCTGCTCTGCCGAAAAGTATAAACCAATATTATCAACCATACAACAATCAGTAATGAGACGACTTTTTACGGTAATCACCGTGCTGTGGCTCGCACAGGCAATAGCCTTTGCCGCCGGCGGCACCATTAATTGTAAAGGAACGGTTATTGACAACGAAGGCGAGCCCATCATAGGCGCAAGCATAAGCGCCGCCGGGCAAGGTGTCGGCACAACCGACATCGACGGACAATTCGATGTCAAAGTTCCTGATAATGCAAAAGAACTCAACATCAGTTATGTAGGCTTCAAGAGCACATCGGTTTCCGTAAGGGCTAATGTGGGCACTGTCACCCTCGAACCCTCAAACGAAATTCTCAACGACGTTGTCGTTACACAGTCTCTCGCCCGCACACGCCAGACTCCCGTAGCCGTGTCGCAAGTCAACAAGGCCGAAATCGACCTTAAACTCGGCACCCAGGAGCTTCCCGAAATTCTCAACACTACTCCCGGTGTGTGGGCTACAAAGGACGGCGGCGGCTTCGGCGATGCCAAAATCAACATGCGCGGCTTCCAGAGCGCAAACGTTGCCGTGCTCGTAAACGGTATTCCAGTCAACGACATGGAAGGCGGCTGGGTGTACTGGAGCAACTGGGCCGGTCTTGGCGATGTGGCTTCGAACATCCAGACACAGCGCGGCCTCGGTGCAGCTGTCCTCTCCGCTCCTTCAATCGGCGGTACAATCAACATCACTACCCAGAGCCTCGATGCCGAACAGGGTGGCTCGGTGTGGTATGGCATGGGCAATGACGGCATGAACAATTACGGCATGAAGGTTTCCACCGGCCTGATGAATAACGGATGGGCCGTGACTGTGCTCGGCTCCAAGAAGTGGGGCGACGGATATATCCAGGGCACCGACTTCAACGCCTATAACTACTTCATCAACATCTCCAAGCGCATCAACGACAAGCATCAGCTGTCGCTCACCGCTTTCGGCGCTCCCCAGACCCACAACAAACGCGGCAACAAGGACGGTCTGTCCATTGTCAACTACCAGGAATATGCCAAAGAGTGGATGGGCAAAGACAGCCCCTACAAATATAATGCTACTTTCGGCTACGACCGTCATGGCAAGGTGCGCAGCTCTAACCGCAACACCTACCACAAACCTCAGATTTCGCTTGCCCATATATGGAAAATCGACAAGAAATCGAGCCTCTCTACAACTATCTATGCTTCGCTCGCCAAAGGTGGCGGTTATTCAGGCCAGGGCCGCGGAAGCTATTCCAACACAAGCTGGTATGGCGCAAGCAACGGCAAGCCCAATACTCTCTTCCGCTGCCCCGACGGCACTTTCGACTACGCTGCCATCCAGGAGATGAACGCCGCCAGCGAAACAGGCTCCAACATGGTGATGAGCGAAAGTAACAACTCGCACAACTGGTTCGGCCTTGTCTCGACCTATCAGAACAGCTTCTTCGACAAGAAACTCAACATCCTTGCCGGTGTCGACCTGCGCTACTATGTGGGGTATCACAACAACAAGATTATCGACCTCTACGACGGTGAATACTTTATGGATGACAGCTCACGTAAAAACGTGAAGGCCCATAACAACGCCGCTGCCGCCGATCCCAACTGGAAATACGAAAAGCTCGGTGTGGGCGACTACGTCTACCGTAACTATGTGGGCTATACACAGCAGGAAGGTGTCTATCTTCAGGCCGAATACTCGCTCCTCAACAAAAAAATGACCCTCGTGGCCAGCGGCTCGCTGAGCAACACTTCCTACAAGCGTAAGGACAAATTCTACTATGACAAGGAACACGGCACAACGCCATGGTACAACTTCCTCGGTGGAACGGCAAAATTCGGTGTGAACTACAACATCGACCGCCACAACAACGTGTTTGCAAATGTGGGCTACATCAGCCGCGCTCCATTCTTCGCCAACGGCGTGTTCCTCCAGCAGGCAACTTCCAATGCTACTAACCCCGACCCCGTAAACGAAAAAGTATACTCCGTTGAAGCCGGCTACAATTTCCGCTCCAAAATCTTCTCGGCAACTGTCAATGCCTACTACACCAAGTGGCTCGACAAAACAATGGTACGCGGCGGCTCCATCGAACAAGGCGAACATGCCGGCGACCGCTATGCAATGAACCTCACCGGTGTCGACGCACGACACATGGGTATTGAGGTAAATGCAACTTTCGTTCCCACAAAATGGCTCGAAATCACAGGTATGCTCTCCATCGGCGACTACCAGTGGGACAGCAATGCCAAGGGTTATTTCTACAACCAGCTCGGCCAACCTCTGACAAAAGCCCTCAACGGTACCATCGCCAGCGGCGTGCTCGCCGATGACCATGCATGGGGTGTCCTCAACCAGAAAGGTATCAAAGTGGGCGGTTCCGCTCAGACAACTGCCGCAATCGGAGCAACATTCCGTCCCTTCAAGGGATGGCGCGTGGGCTTCGACTGGAAAGTGGCTGCCAACAACTACTCCGACTACACCGTGAGCACTCCTTCGGCAAACACAACTATCAACGTTGTCGATCCTTGGAAAATTCCATGGGGAAACCAGTTCGACGTAAACGCCTCATATCGTTTCGATATCGGCGGTGTGAAAGCTACCCTTTCGGGCAACATTCACAACCTCTTCAACTACTACTACGTTGTAGATGCATGGTCTAACAGCTCAGAACGTGCAACATGGGACAACGAGAACCTCTACGGTGTGTTCTACTGCTTTGGCCGCACATATTCCATGAAACTGCGCATCAACTTCTAAACGCAAGCTAACAAACAGATAATTTGAAAACTATGAAAGCAAAAACATATCTCCACGCCCTGCTCGCCCTTTCGCTGGCCTGCGCCGCGACTGCTTGCGACGAAAACGCATGGAACGATGACCTCGACGGTTGGGACGACGAAATGGACCAACCCACACAGCAGGTTCAGAACGTTGAATATACTCTTACAAAAGCCGACTATCAGACAATAGCAGGCCTGGCCGAGAACAAAGCCCTGGCCGGAACCGAAGGCGAAGCCGCCCTCAAGGCTGTGGGCTCTCTGGCTCGTTTCAGCTCGGAAGCCCCCGCTTCGAAATATGCCCCCGCATTTTTCAGCACTTCGAACTTCCCCTACTTCACCCTCACCAATGGCTCTTCGGTGAAACTGACCTATAATGTGGCCGTCGACGAACCTGCTCTCTATGTTGCGGCTGCCGAGGCTCAGGAAGTTACCGTTGCCGACGACTTCTATCAGACCTCCGTGTGGGAATCGGAAGAGAAATACATCAACGCCTTCGCTCCCTCCAAACCTGCAAGCAGCTTCCTGCCCGCATATCTCGATGCCGAGCTCTCCCCTGCCGACGGCGAAGTGGCAATCGTAACCTATAAAGTTGCCGCTCAGGAACCTGTCTTTGGCGGCGGCTCGGTCGAAGAGCCCGGCTTCAAGCTCTCCAAGGTCATCGGCACTGCCCGGAAAGGCGATAATGTGACCATTGCAGGCGTTGTAACCGGCCTCTGCAAACAGGGCTATATCGTAACCGACGCAAGCGGCTCTATCCTTGTCTATATGGGTAGCAGCTTCGATATCACAAGCGTGGCTATGGGTCAGCAGCTCAACATTATAGGCGAAATCGGCTCTTATAACACAGGTCTTCAGGTGACAGGCTCTACAGCTACTGTCGAAGCAGTAGGCGAACAGGCTGTTGAATATCCCGCTCCCAAAGTGTTCACCGGTGCCGACCTCGAGGCTGCCATCACACGCACTGCCGACGAAGTAGCCATCTATGGCAAAGTCACCGGCACCACAACCTTCAGCATGGACCGCGACGATCCCACCAAGGTTCGTAACATCAACCTCGTTGTCGAAGGTGCGGACAAAGCCCAGGGCAGCGTCTACCAATTCACCGACGCACAGCTCGCCCTCTTCAAGGCCGACACCCAGCAGACAATCGAAGGATACTTCATCGCCGTTGCCGGCGGCCGTTACTGCAACTTTGTGGTGACTGCAGTCGACGGCAAGACATGCTACCCTGCCCCCGCCAAGGCTCCCATGGCCAAGGCTGCTCCCTTCGTTCCCACCGAAACCGAATATGCAGTCTACACCTATGCCAACAACCGCTGGAGCACCAACAGCGATTTCGCCATCCTTCAACCAGCCGACTACACAGCCATGGGCCAGAAATACCCCAACCTGAGCGCAGCTGAACCCTATCTGTCGACATGGCTCAAGGTCAAGTTCCCCTACGCTGCCGAAGGCGACATCAAATTTGTCGTATGGGCAAAATATGCATCGAGCAAGACTACAAACCAGTGCAACGCCTACCGCTACAACGGTTCGGAATGGACACAGTATGACTTCTCCAAAACCGAGACCAACCAGTTCGTGATGAACGGCGGCAAATGGATGTTCGACCCCAACGTGACCATCACTCTCCCCGCCGGCAAGGGCCAGGCTTTGAGCGCCACCTACTTCCAGGCATGCGTCGACTGGGTATTTGAAAACATCTGCAAGCCATTGGGCGACACAGATATCAAGAGCGGTAAGTTCTACATCTCGTCCTACGGCAACAACGAGTACTACTCCGGTACTTCGGCCTACCAGGGCAACGTCGACCTCCGACCCTCGGCAGCCCTCGCTCAGTATGCAGCCGGCTACGAAGGCATGACCGACGAACAGATTGTAGAGACCGAGAAAAAACGCTTCATGAAAGAAGTAATGCCCGGTGCTCTTGCTGCACTCCATGCCGATGCCAAACCTCTCGACGGCCTCGACGTGTTCTACACCATCAACTTCAGCGCCTACGACGGTGCCTCAACCACTGCCTACGTGGCTGTGTTCAAAGTTGTCGCTCCCGGCAAGTTCGAACCCGTCAGCTGCACATGGTGGGAAGGCGGCAACATTCCTGAATAAAACTTAAAACAACACCCTACCCTGCAACCCCGGGCTATCGTCCGGGGTTGTTTATAGAAAACTACTGCAATGAAAGTATATACCCGTACCGGCGACAGCGGGCAGACATCGCTCGTCGGAGGCACTCGAATAGACAAGGATAACGCGCGCCTGGAGGCCTACGGAACCGCCGATGAATTAAACTCATGGCTCGGCCTTCTCGACGCGTCACAGGCCATTCCAGAGGCCGCACACGCCACGTTGCGCTCGGCCATGCACCTGCTGTTCGACATCGGTGCCGCGCTGGCCACCGAAGAGACCTCGAAATGGCAGCCCGCACCCTTCCCCGCCGCGGCCACCGAAGCTCTGGAGAAGGCAATCGACGACTTTGAGACCACCCTGCCCCGCCACAACCGCTTTATCCTGCCCGGCGGCCATCCCGACGCAGCCCGTGCAAACATCGCCCGCACCGTTGCCCGTCGCTGCGAACGCCGCATCATCACGCTCGGCCGCACACAGAACGTCGACCCCGAAATAGTGCGCTACATCAACCGCTTGAGCGACTATCTGTTCGTTCTGAGCCGTGCTATAAACTTTTTTAACAGAACAGACGAAATATTTTGGGAGAAATCTTGTTAGCTATTAAAAAATAGCTATCTTTGCGCACTTTTTGATCTGCAACACAAAAAATCGAACAAAATATATGTACTGGACACTCGAACTCGCGTCGAAACTCGAAGACGCACCATGGCCTGCCACAAAGGACGAACTCATCGACTATGCAATGCGCAGCGGCTCGCCCATGGAAGTGATTGAAAACCTTCAGGAAATCGAAGACGAAGGCGACACTTACGAAAGCATTGAAGACATCTGGCCCGACTACCCCTCAAAAGAAGACTTCCTCTTCAACGAGGATGAATATTGATAAGCATATAAGCATTTATTAACCTTATAATCAGCGAGATAAGCAAATGTAATTTGTTTGTCTCGCTGCTTTTTATAGCCTTTTATAGCATAGTTTGTTTGCCTCAAATACGAAATTTTCAGCTAAAATCTTAGTTTGTTTGTCTCAAATTCATTATCTTTGTAGACGTTTGTGAGTATTCACTTAACCTCCTCAATTATGGGCAGACCGAAAAGACAATACCCTTTGGGAAAATATCGCCTGCGGGCGGGCAAACATCCTGACAAATCAAAACCGTGTACCGTTGTATTGGAATATACGTGGAATCGGCAGATATTCAGGAAGACCACCAATATTCTTGTCCGGGAATGTGACTGGAATCAATCTCTTCATCAAGGCAGAGGCGGTGTCCGTGTTTCATACGGACCGGAATCAGCACGCACCAATGCGTTACTCCTTGCCCGTGTGACCAAGATAGACAACCTGCTCGCCGAGTACAACCAGAATCATCCCAATCAGATTACAGCACAAGTAATCAACGATATTCTGGCAGACAAACCCATCACGCGCAAAGATAATGGTAAGGACTTCATTGATCTTGCATTGGAAAGACTTGAATCTGATTACAACAGAAATCGCATAGGCCGAAGCCGTTATCAAAATGGAGTCAGTGGCATGAATATATTCAAGTCATTTTTAAGGGCCGAGGGCAAAGGTACATATAAACAGGATGGCTTGTATGTAAGTGAAATCACAGTCGAGCTTATTGAGGACTATATCAAATGGCGCAGACTTGTAAAACAGAACTCGGACGCCACCATCAACCATGCGCTGACACCCATAATGAAGGCTTGTGCATACGCCGCCGACATCAACCTTATTCCTGCTTCCATCAATGCCAGGATACAGGATTTGCGCATAGTTCCAAAGATACAGCTTTCGTCGGAAGATGCGGAATTCGACGGCAAGAACCTTTCACATGAAGAGATGGAAAAGCTCATCACCTATTATAATCATTGTCGCGAGTCTCGACGCAGGGAGTTTATCGAAATGTTCTTGTTCGCGTTCCATGCCTGTGGTCTCCGAGTTGTGGATGTGATGACGCTGCAATGGTCAAATATTGACTTCAATCGTAAAGAGTTACGGAAGATTATGATTAAGACTGGTAAGCGGCACATCATTCCACTGACTGATCCGGCCATCGGTATTCTCAATATCTGGAAAGAGAAGAGAGGCGACAGCCGCTATGTTTTTGATTTAGTCAAGGATAATCTTGATATAGACAATGACGAAGCATTGTATAAGGCAAGAAACAATGCCACCAAGTGCATTAACCAATCACTGACCGTAGTCGGCGAAGCTCTCAGTCTTAAATTCCCACTGACTATGCATGTCGCCAGACATACATTCGCGGTCTTTGCGCTTAACAAAGGGTTATCCATGTCAGTTGTCAGCCGTCTATTAGGGCACGGAAGCACCGACATTACCGAAAAAGTATATGCACGCTTCCTCCCTGAGACCCTCTCCTCCGAAGTCGCACGCCTCGCCGGAGATATCAACTCATTGTCAATAGTTTAGGAAATGCCATAAAGAATTACTATTTTTGCACATGGAAACCAATGAAATAATCTTATACCAGCCAAACGACCTGCGATTACCAAGCATCTTTCCAATATATTCAAATCAGGAGAATTGGAAGAAGAAAGCACATGTTCCATTTTGGAACATATGGCTGCTGACGGCTCAAGAACATATTCTACAAAGTATTATAACTTAGATGTAATTCTTTCAGTTGGTTATCGAGTCAATAGCGTCAATGCCACGATGTTCCGGCGGTGGGCGAATCAAGTCTTAAAAGAATACCTTCTTCGTGGGTATTCTGTGAATGAGCGACTGATGCAGATGGAAGATAGGATTGACAGACGATTATCAGAGCATGACAGGCATCTGTTAATGTTGGATGAAAAGGTTGATTTCTTCGTAAGGACTTCATTACCTCCCAAGGAAGGAATTCTGTTTCAAGGTCAGATATTCGATGCTCATGTGATAATATCAAAACTCGTTGAATCTGCCAACACGCGCATCGTTCTGATTGACAATTACGTGGATGCGACTGTTTTGACACAGCTTGATAAAAGAAAACAGGGAGTCAAAGCCACCATCTATACGCAGGAAATCAAGCCTATCCTCCGTCAGGATCTACGGCGTCATAATCAGCAATATCCCGAAATCACAATCCGCGTATATCATGGAGCTCACGACCGTTTTCTGATAATTGACGAGACGGTGTATCACATCGGCGCATCGCTCAAAGACCTTGGTAAGAAACTTTTCGCATTTTCCGAGATGACAGCAATGACCGGTACAGAACTCTTGTCAAAGCTGTAAATCACTACGATTAGAGGGCTAAACACATTCATAAGATTTAAAGGAGGTGTTGAGCCTCCTTTTTTCATGTCCATTTCTAAGCTTTTGCAGCAGCGATTTTCGGGAAAGGAGTGCCAAAATCAAGTATCGAAATTACAACAGCAGAGGACATGCTCAAAAGAATCCTCCATATGCTTGAGGAATCGCAGGAACGAAGCACCTCAGGTAATGGCACTTCAAACGAGTGCCGCATCTACACCAACAAGGAGCTGATGAAATTGCTCGGTGTGGAAAGCCGCTATCTCAAAAATCTTCGGGATAATGGCTACCTCTCCTATTCCCGACATGGGGATAAGTTCTGGTACACACAGAATGATGTTGACACATTTCTACGACGCTTCAGGTATGAAGCATTTGCAAATATGGGAGGACGCATCGGATGACAACTGATAATGAAATTTGTCCCTATATCCGAGTCGGCACGGAGTATTACCTGGAGGTGTTGCGACCACAGGCGAATGGCACCACTTGTAAGTGCCTTGTATATTGGAAGGCATCGACCATCAAGGCAGACTTCGGGAAGGATTATCTGAATGATGTGCCGAAGTATGATTGCTTCTGCACCGTTCCGAGCCATACCGATTACCGCAAGATAATCGGCAACGCCTACAACCTCTATGAGCCAATCACCCATCATCCGGTGCCGGGAGATTGGAGCGCGATTGACAGGCTGCTCCGTCACATCTTCGAGGAGCATTACGAGTATGGGCTTGATTATATCCAGTTGCTGTATCAGATGCCGCTTCAAAAACTTCCGATTCTGATTTTGGTATCCGAGCAACGCAACACCGGCAAGACCACATTCCTCAATCTGCTCAAAGCAATCTTTCAGGACAACGCAACCTTCAACACTAACGAGGACTTCCGCAGCAAGTTCAATTCCGACTGGGCTGGCAAGCTGCTTATCATGGTCGATGAAGTCTTGCTTTCTCGGCGAGAGGATTCCGAGCGACTGAAGAATCTCAGTACGGCAACCTCATACAAGATGGAGTCCAAAGGGAAGGACCGAAATGAGATTGCCTTCTTCGGAAAGTTCGTTCTGTGTTCCAACAACGAGCATTTTCCCATTGTAATCGACCGCGAGGAGGTACGTTACTGGGTGCGTAAGATTAACCCTCTGGAAACAGACGACCCGTTCTTCATGAAGAAACTTGTGGCACAGATTCCGGCGTTTCTCTACTTCCTTAAACAGAGAGAATTATCCGTACAATGCGAAAACCGAATGTGGTTCAGTCCGGAAAGACTGCGCACCGCAGCCCTCAACCGCATCGTAATCTCCAACCGCTCAAAGATTGAGTTTGAGGTTGCCGAACTGCTGACAGACATCATAGACAGCACCGGCGAGACATCGGTATCTTTCGTCGTAAACGACCTCGCGACCCTACTCAACTATCGCAATGTCCGTGCCGACACGAGCGAGATACGCCGGCTGTTGCAGATTTACTGGCACCTCAAACCGGCATCAAACTCTCTTACCTACCGCTTTTATTCGATGGGGATTCCACCTGCCAAGTACACCGCCAAGACCTCAGTCGGCAGATACTACACAGTCACTAAAGATTTTATTTTGAATTTATCTCTATTTTGATGAATTGATGAATGAATTAAAGAAAGGGAAGAAAATCAGCATGTTATAGTGCTGTAGGCTCTCATCAAAAGGTTTTACAGGCGTTGAAAAGCCTCCTATTCTTTCCCTTTCATTAATTATCATCTTGTGATGAATCAGATAAAGCTGTATTACTGCGAGTTACACACGCTTTCATCATTTCATCAAATCTCTACCAATTTTAATTTCACAAAAACAGCTTATTCCGGAATTCGAGGCCGCTATTGAATAGATATCGGGCGCATCCGGAAAGACTTATAGGGATTGCTTGCAATAAGACCTATGAGGGTATAGCCTAATATACCTTCATGCGAAGGCGGACGGCTCCGATGCGGAGACAAACTGTGCAAGCACTCCTGTTATATAATCAATCCCAACTAAATCATAACCAAAAGCACCAATAACTATATGTCGTCACCTAAACAGATGATGGACTTCAAGCCCGTCAAATCAGTCGATGCCAATGTCAGCAACGAACATCAGCGCAACTAGAGCAATGAACTGTTTGAGCGCAAGGCCAAGAATCCCGATCACAACTACGACCGCTCCCGAACCGCTCTGAACTTCCAGGTCGGGCCGGGAGGAGTGATAACCGCCGTTGACAAATCCCGGCGTATCGGCGACAAGGTCGATGAGATAATCGAGAAGCGTCTCAGTAAGAACGCCCGCGTGACAGCCATTTCCAACCGCGCAGTCATGGTCGTATTTGGGGGCAACCGTGAGCGGATGCGCGAGATGGCTTTCGGCAGTCAGGAACTCCACGAGCATGAGGAAACAAACGGTCATCTGATACGGCAACCGGAAATCGAGCAATGGGCAAAGGATGTCTATGGATTCGTATGCCGTGAATTCGGAGAGGAGAACATAGCCTCTTTTATCGTCCATCTCGACGAGACGGGACCACATGCTCACTGCGTGTTCGTGCCGATGACTGCTGACGGACGCCTATGCTCAAAGGAGGTAATTGGAGGCAAAACCAAGATTGAGGCGCGGCAGCACATGAGAGACTTGCACACCCGACTTGCCGAAGTGAACCGCAAATACGGTCTCGACCGAGGCGATGACATCCGCGAGACAGGAGCACGCCATCGCTCGACAGCCGAGTACAACCGTGACCTTCACCGCGAGAACGCCCGGCTCGAATCTCTTATAGGTGACAAGTCGGAGCAGCTGACCCGGCTTGAAGAGCAGATCAAGCAGGCGGAAAAGCGAGTAAAGGGTCTCACGACCATGATTGCCAACCTGGAGAAACAGCAGACCGAACTGACCGCCGAGATAGCGCAGCTTGAAGCCGACATCGAGAGCGGTGCCGGTGATGTTTCCGAACTGAACCGCCGTCTTGCCGACCTCAGGGAGCAGTATGATTTTACCGGAAAGCAACTCGCCGATAAACGTCTCAAGCTCAAGACCGCTGACCGGCAACTCGCCGATCTAAAAGATGAACTCGACTCACTTGATGAGAAGCGGGAAAAGGCCCAGGAAGATTATCTGAAGTACACCGACAAGAATCAGGAGCAGGTACGCATGAGGTTGACAGACGCCGTATTCGCCAGAATGGTGGTCGATGTGCGCACCCTTCTAAACGCCATGCCTCCGGCATTGAAGGCAGGGTTCGACGGAGAATTTCTTACTGCAATAGCAGAGCAGCCCAATGAGATAATAAAGTGTGCCATGTACCTGTTCTTCGGCTATCTCGACGGGGCAACACAATTTGCCCAGACCTGCGGTGGCGGAGGCACCTTCTCCGACTTGCCTTGGGGTCGCAATCCTGATGAAGACGACCGCCGCTTCGCATACCGCTGCATGATGCAAGCTCACAAGATGCTTCGCCCGACCGCTCCCAAACGCGACATGAGCGGCAGAAAAAGAATGATCTTTTTTGCAAATTAGACAGAAAGGGCTGTGTCACGATTAAGCGGCACAGCCCCGGTGATTGTTGGAAAAACCGATATATTTGAATCTACAGGAAAATGGATGTAGTGGCGTCAGGCCGAATTACTTGTCGCCGGGTGTAATCATAATCGATTTGTCGCTTACTGAATTCCCCGTCGTCATGTTGTAGAGCTTGAGTTCGTAGGTGTTTTTGATGTTTGTAATTCGCTTGCAGTTGTTTTGCAACTCGTCGTAGTGTTCATTGAAATATTGGAGGGCTGAATTATCGGCTGTAGACACATTATTAACACGCGGTGAGCACTTCCAGAAGTCCTTGAACATTTTGTAGCTTTCAACGTCATTCAGGATGGTCATAATCTTAATCCATTCATCATTGTCGTGGATTTTAACCGGTATTAATGAGTAATTATACTTGTGGCGTCCCGGCTCGGGCAGGTCTATATAAACTCTTTTCCCATGCTTTGCAAAGAATTTATCAGATGACTGGCCATACAATTTATTGAACATATAATGGTGTACCGTAATGCGAAACTCAATTTTATGTGCTGTTTCATGTTCAGGATTGACTTTCTCCTTCCAGACAGCTACCTGGGAGATTGTAATCGGTTTTTTGCCCGTGTGATAATCGGAGACATCACTTAGACCGCCGACTCGTGCGCCGCTAAGGCTGAAGCGAGGGATGGTGTATTCCCAATTAGGTACCGGCGAGCTTAAGGAAGATGTATATGTCACATCCATGTCTCGTACGACTTGGGCCACAGCCGTGGTGCTGACGTGGTTGAACGTGAAACTTCCAACTCCGGAAAATCCCCATTCATTAGCTTTAGAAAATCCAAAATTTCCTCCTCCGCCTAAGTTCCATCCCTCCGTAGTGGTTATGGTTTTTGAACCCACGGAATTTTCCGGGCTGTGTTTCATCAGCTGCGGTGCATTCAGATGTGCCGGATTATCGGCAGTAAGCCACAGATTGATGTCTGTCTGCTCAATAGCCCATCCAGCCTGTGACCATCCATCGAACCACCAAGGATGATGTTTCTTTATTCCTTTCCATATTGATTTCTCTTGCAGTTCTTCTGTAAGTTCAGCATAGTAGTAATCGCATCCGTCATCAAAGTTATAAGCCGCGCTGACATAATACGCCAGTGTAAAAGGAAGGTTAATTGTCTTTCCTTTGGCATCTTTACTCCATCGGTTTACGTCAATATCCCAATTGCTAAGCTGGATAGAAGATATGTGTGTCGAGAACTCGCCGTTACAGAAAAAATCTTCGGCACTCCCGTTTGCTCGTGACGCTGCCCTGAAGGCAGACTTTGCTTTCGCTTCGGAGTTAAACACAAGATTTGCCCATCTTGCAACGCTTTCGGCGAATTGTCCATACTCATACTGTGTCGGCTCCATATCCTTTTCATGATGCAATATTTCGGTGGAGACATTACCCAAGGAATCCACACTCACTATTTCATGATTGTGGGGCGCAGGATTATAGACATCGTCCAACGTAAGACGATTGCCTGCAGATGTAAAGGCATAGATGTCATAGGCGGATTCTCCTGCCGGATTTCCATCCCAGTCGGGGGTGCCGTCGCCATCGGGGTCGCGGCTTGTGTTATTGAATTGTAGCGATTTTTCCAGCCAGCGGCGTATTGCCTCGTCGGGATTGGCAATCATAATGATTCCGTCCCGGTCGTAGACCTCCTTCAACGTATTCCATATCTCGGGAGTGATGGTGAAATCGTCCTTGCCGTTCATCAGTATTATCTTGGTGTCGGGTGTAACTGCAGTGCTCTTCGAAGTCATGCGTGCGATAACTCGTTCGGACACTTCGTCGTATCCCGATTCAAGAATGGCCGCAGGATAATTAATAGAGGTGATTACCACATCCTCTGTCGGCATATTGACGGTCCCGTCGGTTTCGGTTCCCTGCTCATCTCCGGGAACTAAATCGGGGTCATCCTTGCATGCCGTGAAGACTGCAACCAGAAGTCCGGCGGCGAACACACCGGAAAAAAGTTTTGATAATTTCATTATATTGATTGGTCTGATATTATTTTTGAATCTTAATTCACCTGCAGTTAGCAGCGGGAGCCGTCTCTGCGCCGGATAGCTATGGCAGACGGCCGATGTCATCAACCATTACCTTTTTGATTATTAGACGTCCGAATTATAAAAGTTTTCCTACTTCATCGAGTTCCTCCTGTTTGAATCCGAGTTCGGATTTATTGCGGTCATTGAGCGCCTTTGCGCTTGCTGTAAGCTGCCGGAGCAGCGCCACATTCTGCGGCATGGCTTCAATAATACGTTGCACACTGTTGCGTCGGAGTAGCTCTCTTACGACTTCAGTGTCAGAAACCGATGGGTCAAGATTGTCATAAACTTGTGTAAACGATACGTATTTGTCCTTTTCAAAGCGTTCGTACTCCTCACCGCATTTTCGCATAATTGAATAGCAATTGGATATTCTGCCGATGACTTTCGGATCATCCACGCTTCTCCATATGTCGAAGTCGGAGGAGAAGACCGATTCCGTTGATGATTCAATCGGTCGGATGCGATGCGCATAAAGAGCCGAAACAAACATTTCCAATGTATCGGGACTGATGCTTTCGAGCATGCTTTGTCTCTCATTAACATAGCTGAGCACAGAATCCTGTCGGCTCATCTCTTCTATGAGCAGTTCCATGCTTCTGATTGACACGTCAAGATTATGAACGGTTAGCATAACGGCCTTGCGCGCCATTTCTTCGCGGTCGCTCTTTTCGGAGCAATAGGTCACGCCCACGGTGAGGACGATACCGATTACCGAGCCGACAAGAGTCACAAAAAGGTCATAAACCACTTGTGAATGTCGGCTCTTGCCATGATGTCCACTTGTCGGAGATTTCGGCCTTATGAGGTGAAGCATTTGCTTAAGCTAATTAAAAACAGGCTCCGACATTCTCCTTCAGATGTCGGAGCCAGCATTTAATTCAGATTTATTTGATTTCAATCTGATATTTCAGGTCGGCGCATACGGTCTGATATTTAACGCCGTTGTCATATATGAAGTCGACATGGAAACGCTGCACATAAGTATATGTGCCCGGCTTCAACCGATAGTCATTATCACCCATAATGGTGAAATCGCTTATCATATTTCCTGTGGCGTCGGGGCCTACCAGAACAAGGAATGATTCTTGCTGCACCTTCTCGCCGGCTTCATTAAATAGACCAATGTTATATATCACTACATTGCCGTCGCCGGGCTGCATGCCCATTACGCCGATATGCCTGAGTTTGGAAGTCACATCAAGTGTTACAGCCTTCGAAAAATCAGGATTTATGATTTCAGCTTCCGTGACGGTCAACTGATTATCCACCACGGGAGTTCCTTCAGGTGCGCACGTCATGCCATTGAGGGGAAGTTTTGCCACACGTCCGTTGTTCGACGTCAACACGGCTATGAAATTGAAAGTTGTGTAGGTGGGAACGAGGTTCTTCAAATCTTCAAGTTTTTCGGGGTTAACTTTGATTTCCACGCCTGTCAGACCATCTGCCAGTTTTACGGTCGCAAAGTATTCCATACCTGCCTTCTGCGATGTTTCGCCGTTGATAATCTTAATGTTGCTGATAGTGGTAAGGTCGCCTCCCTTTTCAGCTGTGATGACTACAGGCAGACCGGTGTCATAGGTATGGCCTTCCTCAATGCCATAATAATTAAATGCACGCGGATGGTCCAGCGCAAATTTTCCCTCAATAGAATAAGGGTCGTCGATGCTAAAGCTGATTTCTTTCCAGGCACCACCTGTCTGAGCTACCTGAAGGCTTACGGCATTGGTCTCACCGACTTTTGCCAGATCGATTGCTTTCAGACTGACAGCCCACTTTCCGTTTCCGACCGAATTCTTCCCGGTGATTTCAAAAACATCTGCACCGGCGGCAAGTGTAACGTTGTCAACGGAGGCATCAGCGGGAGACACAGTGAACTGAAGGGTTGCCTCGCCGGCTTTGTTGAGCTGGTATGAGGCAGCGTCCGGGGTCACGGTCTCGAGGACCGAAGGCTCATCGTCGTCGCTGCAGGCCGATAATGCACAGCCCATGATTACGAGCGACAGCATCGCCCATAGATTTTTTTTAATTGTCATTTTTCGCATTTTTTCATTAATTAATATTTGTCGTCAGATGAAATGCAAATTTAATGGTTATCTTTTCTATCGGCTATACCAATCGCTCACCGCTTGTCTCACAACGGCCGGAAATATGTCCCAAATCTTCCCTGAATGATGTCTCAAAAGTTCATTTGTCTAATAATTAGCATCTTATATCAAAACGTCTATTTGATGGGCAATTGCTTCGAATGGCCATTTTTATTAATTTTGTAAACTAAAAATAAATCCGAAATGAATCGTATCTTTTGCAGTATTATAATTCTGGCATCTGTCATTTCAGGCGACGTGACCTCTGCCTGGGCAGCGAATAACGCCGCAAGTGGCATACTGACCGAACAGACAATCCGGCAGCTTTACATCGAGCATCCCGACAGTTGCCTTGATCTGCTCGATAAGGCGGAGCTAAGAAAGATCGACACGGATATCCCGGTTTTCAAAATGGATATGCTCCGGGCTATGTGCTACGAGATAAAGGGCGACTATCCCGAAAAAGAACGGTGCGTGCGACGCTTGCTCGAAGAAGACTCCGTAAGGCTTGTTGCGGACCGACGTCTCAAGGTGACCGTTATGCTCGCCGGTGTCCTCGATCGTCAGAATAAATATGAAGAAGGAATCAGAGTGTGCCGCGAAGCGATAGACCTTGCCAGAAAATCCGGTAAAAAAAAGGAAGAGGCCGAGATGTTGTCAACCATGGCAAGAATTTATGCAGGCATGAAGAGTACCGGCGAGGCCGAAAAATGTTTCAGACAGGCGGTCGGATTGCTTGAGAAGACAGATGATGTTCGTGAAATGTCATATCTTTCTACAATTTACGGCGAGTTCATGACATTCCTCACCGATGCCGGCAGAATCAGCGATGCCATTGACGTCGGGCGCAATAGAGAGGCTCTAATCGACCGGATGAGCGAGTTGCCGGGGCCTCCTCCAGGATATATCGACCAGCAGAAAGGTTTCCTTTATGCAAAGATGTCCCTTCTGCTGTCTGACGACGGCCAACCCCAGGAAGCCGCAGCTCTATATGACAAGTATTGCCTTCTTGACTTCGCCAATACTTATACTGGCCGCATCTTCAGTGTTCCCTATCTTTTGAAAGCGAAACGATATAGCGACGCTCTGAGAAACAACGAATTGTGCATCCGCGAATTTGCGGGCGACACGATATGTTACGACTATCTCGGCTTGCTTCAAAATCAGTCGGAAGCCTATCGCGGACTGAAAAACTACAGTTCGGCAGATTCATTTATGCAGAGATGCTATGCGGTTCAGGACAGCATTTACAGGCGTGAATCAGAGAGCAAAGCTCAGGAATATGCCGCATTGTTCGATTCGCAGGAAAAAGAATTGCAACTGACAGAAGAACGTGCACAATCGCAGCGCAAGACCATACTCATCGTGAGTTCGCTGATCCTTATTGTTTTGCTGCTGTTTATCCTATGGGTAACGTTCAGAAATCTTCGGATCACTAAAGAAAGGAATCGTATAGATGCCCAAAGGATAGATGAACTTCTGTCACAGAAAGAGAAATTACGAAAGGTTTACGCCGCGGTCCCGACCCGGGAAGCCGAAGGTGAAACCACACATGACGGGAATGCTGACAGCAGCGAGGAGTATCAGTCATTTATCAGAATGGAAAATCTGATAGTCGAAAATCAGCTGTTTCTAAACCCCAGAATCAGCAGGGAAGAAATACTGAAAGCCACCGGTATAGGTAAAAACGTCCTCGTGCCGTTACTCAAAAAATACGCCGGAAGCACTAATCTGAGTGACTATATCAACCGGCTGAGACTCGAATATGCCGTCAGGATGATAAAGGACAACAAAAATTTCACAATCGACTATATCGCCGAAGCCTCCGGATTCAACAGCCGAAGCACCTTCTACCGCGTATTTCAGAATGTCTACGGCATGACTCCTTCACAATATCTGGAAATATTGCAGGAGCAAGGTACAAAGCAGACAGAACAAGACTCCGGCCCCACTCTGTAATCGCGTATTATCGCCTTTTATGGCAAAGTTTGTTTGTGCACTAATCGGCAATAGGGTATAATCGACTGATAATCAATTACTCCAGTTCTTTTCAACGAGGATGAGTATTGACATAAAATACGCCCGACTCTAAGACATAAACATCCAAGATACAAGCGATTGGCAAGCGATGAATAAACTTGTCAATCGCTTTTTGTATCCTTTTAGCGCATAATTCGCTTGTCCAAAATACGATAGAACGCAGCTATCTCAAACGAGGAAAACTAATTTTGATTTGCAAGTGTTATACAAATGCATTACCTTTGCGCTACTATAAAATTATATGATATGAATACGGCATCAATTACAAGAAAACAAACATC
>CAJUAR010000001.1 GCA_910584495.1 uncultured Muribaculaceae bacterium | reverse complement strand
TGTTTGTCAAGGACTTGCATTTATAACAAGTAATTAAGCTGCGAATTTAAGGTAAATATAGAAAGCGGGAAAACGACATCATTTAGTAAACGTTCTCCGCGAGTTGCCAGTACGAGCAGCAAACTTCTCTCCACAGCTACATGGAGCCAGGAGGCACCTTTCAACAATATGATTCCCAACCGGCGCCTCACAGGGTGTGTCGGAACGGCACTTGCCGAGATAATTAAATATCACAAGTATCCGGCAGAACGCCCCTCAACTCTGATAAAAGACGGCGAAGCAACAGCTTATGACTGGGATTCGATGCGCGACGACAATTACCGCAGCGGTTATTCGGCTTCAGAAGCTAACGCCGTAGCCACGCTTGTGGCTGATGCTGCAATTGCCATTGGCACCGACTTCGGAATGTCGAGTTCAAGTGCTTTCGAAGTGAAAGTCCCGGGAGCGCTTGTAAGCATGTTCGGCTACGACCCCGGCATATCGTACAAGAAAGGCAGCGAACTCGACCGTTCCACCTGGGATGCAATCATCGTCAACGAAATCAACGAAGGACGCCCCGTGCTTTATAGCGGACAGGATGTCTCTGCCGGCCATGCATTTGTTTGCGATGGTTACGAATATATGGGAGACACGCCCTATTTTCACATAAACTGGGGCTGGGGCGGCTCGGCCAACGGATATTATGCCTCCGATGCCCTCACTCCTACAGTGAGCACATCCCACAGCTTTAACGACCTCACAACGATTGTCTACAATATCAAACCGGCTACATCTTCCATAGAATATTCACCCATTCATCTCACAAGCGATGAATGTCAAATAGGTATGACCTCAGATGTGAGCAATCTCAAACCGGGTGCCGATTTTTCTGTGAGAGCCGGTGCGTTGAAGAACATCACAAACACTAATTTCTCGGGCAGCATTGCAGCCGCTCTCTTCAGTGCCGACGGCAGTTTCAAAGTTTTGCTCTCGCCGGAAAGAAACTTTAACCTGCAGTCTCTCCAGATTGTAAAATATATCGACCTCGCATGCTCTGTGCCTTCTCAAACAACAATCAGTGATAGTGATGTTGTTCGACTTGTCACAAAAGATCAAGTCTCAGACAGATGGCTCCCGGTTGCCAACGACCTTCTGACAACAGGTGCAGTTGCTGCAAAAGGAAATGAGATTCCCTATTTCAACATTAAAATATCTGCTGCAGACGGAGCCGTTGTAACATGTCCCGACCCGAGAGTAATCAAAGGCCGCGACTTCTCATTCCAGGTTGCTCCATCATCTTCTGATCTGGTTGTAACAGTAAAGGCCAATGGCTATATTCTTACCCCCGGAACGGACTACACCTATCGCATCAATAATGTGACAGCCGACCAGGAAATCGCTGTTATTGTACAAAATGCAGCAGACGTGGTGTCTAAACGCAACCTGTGGGTTCAGGCGGGCCAGCTTTCACAGCAAATCAGCGATGTCGACTGCGGTACGATCAGCGACCTTACCCTCTATGGAACAATCGATGCCACCGACTTTGTGTTTATGCGCGACCGCATGAGACTGTCGCGTCTGGACATTTCCGGAGTGAATATTACGGCCAGCGGAGCAAGCCCTGCAAACGCTATTCCTGCCAAGGCATTCTCCAAATGCGGCTCACTTCAACAGATTATTCTTCCTCCGAATGTGACAACATTCAAAAACGGATGCTTCAGCTACACCGGTCTGACATCGATAGAAATTCCTGCATCTGTATCAACCTTCGAATACAACATTTTCCTCGGATGCAGTCAGCTGGAGGAAGTTACTGTTCGACGTTCCACTCCGGCTTGGATCAACTGGTGTGTCTTCAGTGGGGCTCCCAAGAACAAGCTCATTGTCCCCGTTGGCGCGCTTGCTGCATACGAAAGCAAGGAATACTGGAAGGATTTCCGCGATAAAAAGGAAGAAAACGCTACACCGGCAACACACTACAACGTCATTTTGCAAGAGATGCCCGGTGTCAAGTTCACCCAGATTACAGAATCAGCCCAAGTAGTGCCGGGTTCGCAATACGAATTCAAGGTTGAAACCGATGAATCCTTCGGCGACCACACAATGGAAATGTATGCAAACAACACACGCCTATATCCCGATACCGACGGCACTTACAGAGTGACGGTGAAAGCCAACACACTTATCCACGCCAATTTCCGCGAACCGCAGACACCGAGCTATGATTCTCCTTGGAAAATTACAGGACTGGCCGGAGGCATAGGTCTTGTAACAGATATTGTAAATGTTGTTCCCGGAAAATCCTTTACAGTCAGGGCTAACGCTCTCGCCATTTCGGCCGAAGACGCAGCAAAATTCTATTGCGCCGCCCTTACTGATAAAGACGGTCGCATCAAGGAGCTTATTTCTCCTGTGATGATCAACGATTCATACAATTTCGGCAACCTGCCATGCAACTTCGTTTGTCAGGTGAAAGATGCCACTGTGCGTGAAGGCAACCTTATCCGCATAGTTACCTCGTCCAACAAACAAAACTGGAATCCTGTCAAAGCCGACAACGATACAGTAATAGATTGTTTATCGGCAATCGGCAACCGCGTGGTTTATCATAACATCAACATGCCGCAAAAGGTGGAAGGAGCCGTAATCGAAGGTGGCCCCACACAAGTTGTAAGAGGCATGCCGTTTGCTCTCAAAGTTACACCTGTCTCTGTTGATGACCGCATTGTGATTTCTGTCAATGGAATAAACAAAGTGGTCGATGCTGCAATAGGCAAACTTTCCATTCCTGTAGTACTCGAAGATCTTGACATTGCAATTCAGGTCAATCCGCAAGGTCAGAATGCATATACCGTTGTAAATGTTCGAGAAGGCGAACTTGCTTCCAAAATCGAACAATGTCCATCGCGACTGAAAGTGATCGGTGTTATGCGCACCGAGGATTTCGAGGCTTTCCGCAAGCATGCCGCCACCATCGAAGATCTCGATCTTGCCGATGTGACTATCAAGGGAGTTGTCGACTATGCCAATGCCATTCCTTCCAATGCCTTTGCATCAAGCAGTGTTGGGGTGCCGACAGTGTTGAAGTCGATTATCCTGCCCACAAATCTTGTCCAGATTCACGACAATGCTTTCAATCGCTGTGGTTCTCTCAAGGAGGTAACTATTCCCGCAACTGTGAACTATATTGGCTCGGGAGCGTTTGCCGCTTGCACGGGGCTCAACAAAATTGTCTGCCAGGGTAATCAACCGCCCCACACAGGTAACATGTCTCCATTCCCGGCAGACTGCTCCAAAATCACCCTTGAGGTTCCTGAAGAAGCCAAAGACTTCTACAGCAAAGCCGCCTATTGGGACAATCTGCTGCTGGCCATTTCCAAGGTGTACTATAATATCCAAATCGATCCCGAACGCACTTTCAGCTATAATGGATATTATTCCGACTTGACAAAAATCGAAGTTACCAATCAAAAAGTACAGGTCAATTTAGGACTGCCCAACTTCAAGCCATTGTCGACCAAGCCCAATCCCACCTACCGTCCGGGAGTGCCGTTCAAATTGTATGATAACGGAAAGGATGTTACAATGACTTCGTCCTATGTATGTTACGGTCAACACTCGGTTGTCCTGGACCCCGATCCATATTATCAACCCGGCAGCGCCCGTTATCCACAGGACCATGTCATCAAGGTTGTGTTCCATTATCCTATCTCCATCAACTGCATCGAAGGGTTCAAGGCTGAGCTCGTCAATCTCAAAGAAGAGAACATCTGGCGTAGTGCCGACATGAGTCTCTTCGTTCCGGGCTCCAGTGCTTATACCAATCTTTTCAAAGAAGGCGAAAATTACCAATTCAAAGTTGTTACCTCCGTTGCCAATGTTAGTCCGAACGTGAAATGCGTGAGCCGCAACATTAGCAAATTCGGCAACGATCCGGAGTTTACCGAAGTGGAAACCATACTTGTACCCGATGAGAACGGTCTCTACACAATCAGCAATCTCCAGGGAGAAATAAAGATTGATATAACTGCCGACCTTGTGGTGAACAATGGCGATGTCCTTAAATCCGACGAGGTTTCGATAATCAGCGATGAGGATGCTTCCCTGCTGACAAGCATAGGTGTCAGCGGAGAAATCGACGAATCGACATTCCAAAAAATTAGAGAGAAATTCGAATCGCTCGAAACCCTCGATCTGACAAACATCGACAACGAAGCAATACCGGCCAATGCTTTCACCGACATGGACGCACTTCGCAATGTTGTTATTCCTGAAAATGTGACAGAGATTGGCGCCGGTGCCTTCGCAGGCTGTTCCGGCCTTGAATCAATGACTCTTCCAGGTGTTAATTCAATCGGCGAAGGTGCTTTCGACGGCTGCACGTCCATCACAAGTATCACCGTGCTTGGTACTCCTGCCGCAGAACCCGTTGCAAGGTCGGGCTATAATGCTCCTGCAGTTCCCGGCATTAACGAATCCTCCTTCCAAGGCCTAAGCCCCAACTGCCTTATATATCTGTCGGACAAGCTTGCTTCCGCAGTGGGGACAACACCCAATGTTATTCTTAACACAAACGGCACACGAGTTTCCAAAGCCGATATCAGCCTCAACGGAAACTATCCGTTCAACGCGCCTGCAAGCTTTAGCCTTGGCGAACATTCAATTTCTCTTGAAATGCTCATGCCGGGAAGCACCAAAGACATAAACAATCTTTGGAAAGATATTCTTCTGCCGTTCTCTCCCACTGCTATTGAATATGGCAAAGAATTCACTCCTCGTGGCGAAAATCCATTGACACTCTTGACTTTTGCCGACATTTCTAACGAAGAACTCACACAAAGTTCCGTTATTGAAGCCAACCGGCCCTATCTTGCAAGCGTTTGTGCTCCTTTCGACACGATAAATGTGCGATTCATAGCCAAAGGCAAATCTTCTGCCGATGAGTTTGTATATGACGTTCCATTCACTCCCGCAGAAGAGGACCTCAAAGCCGAAGGCAGGAATTTCACCCTTTTTGGCAGCTTCGACACCTCTGTTAAAAAAGATGAAATATATAAACTCGATGAAAACGGCATTGCTTTCAACCGTGTATCTGTCGACACTATTTCCAATGTAGCACCTTTCGGAGCATACATGTGTGCCAACACTCCTGATGCCCCCGCCACATTCAATGTAGGTACTCATCCGGTCTGGGTTTACAATCCGTTCTCCACAAAAGAATCGGGCGCAAGCATGTACCGTTCATCAAAAATAGACCTTTCCACCAAGACAAGCGGAGCAGCGGTATATTATACGCTCGATGGCAGCACACCGTCGGAAAACTCCATTCTATACACCGAACCGTTCACTCTTCCCGGCGACAGTGTCACTGTGAAAGCTATGGCTCTTTTCAAAGGCAACTTCTCGGATACTGTAAGCTTTGATTACGAACTGCGTAAAACAAATATCAGCTACGATTTCGACGAAGGATGGGCTTGGATTTCTCATGATTCTGAAACCGGTATTCCGCTGGCCGGCTTTGTTGCCGACGGTATCGACCGCTTGTTGTCGCAATCGGAAGAAGTAATCCGCGACCCGCAATACGGATTCGTAGGAACTCTTGACAGCCTCAAACCTCTGACGGCCTATAAAGTCTTTGCCGCGAGTGCAGCCGCCACTTCGGTCAAGGGTATCTCCTTCGATCCAAGTGAGCCGGTAACTCTCGAAAAAGGATGGAACTGGATCGGATGTCCGATGGAAAGCGGCAAGCTCCCGCTTTCCGAGGCCCTGGCATCGCTCAATGCCGACGAAGGCGACATGATTGTAGGCCGCGACGGATTTGCACAAGCCGATGAAGAAGGCAAATGGGTTGGAGATCTCAAACAGCTCGCACCCGGGCTGGGCTACATGTATCTCAGTGGAAATGCAAAAGAATTTGTCTTTAATACCGAAGCCTCGGCATCAGAAGAGGTGAATAAACTGCCGGTCAAAGAAAGCAGTTCTCGTTGGACACTTGACAGCAACCGTCATCCTTCCGTTATGCCCATTATTTGCAATGTTCAACGCAATGGCAGCACTATCTCGCCCGATGAATATGAGATCGCCGCTTTCTGCGGCAACGAATGTCGCGGTGTGGGCGTTGTTGTGGACAGCTGGGTGCTGATGAGCGTATTTGGCAATTCAGGCGACCAAATCAGCTTCCGCATCGTCTTCAAAGACAACGGTGAAGAATCTCCTTTGGCCCAAACTGTCAAATTCACCGAAAATCCGGTCGGCTCTCTCAAAGCTCCCTATGGAATTGAAGTTACAAGTACAGCCATAGGCGATATTGCCAATAACTCGTTCTCTATCGATGTTGAAAATGGAAATATTACCATTTGTGGCAATGATAGTTCTATCAGCCTTGCCGAGATATATGATGTCGCCGGCATGAAGTTGTGCTCAAAAGCCATATCGGGCGAAGAGTTTGTCTCTCTCGGCCGGATGATTCCCGGTGTCTATATTTTGGTGCTCCATACCACAGAAGGACGGATTATCCGCAAAATTGAAGTTCGATAAACCTTAATGACAATTACTGAAAAGGGGCGGCAAAGAAAATAACATTGCCGCCCCTTTCTCATCTCCGGCAAAGGGCTCATCTCTTATTTATAAGCTTCTTCAATGGTTTCCTTAGGAAAAATTCCGCCAAAAGTTGTACCTTTGCATTGAATATGAAAGAACTCGAAATATATAGCAGCGATTATAGCACGGTGATGGATCTCCCTTATGCCGACGGCGGTGTGAGGGCCGGCTTCCCTTCGCCGGCGCAGGACTATCTGGATAAGAGTCTCGATCTCAACCGCGAACTCATCGACCACCCGGCGGCAACATTCTATGCCCGTGTGGTGGGCCTGTCGATGATTCGAGCAGGAATAGACGAAGGCGATATTCTGGTAATCGACCGTTCGCTCGAGGCGCAGCACAACGACATTGTGGTGGCCTTTGTCAACGGTGAGTTTACAATGAAATATCTCGACTTGTCGCAGAAAAACCAGAACCGCATTCTTTTGCGGCCGGCCAACGATGATTTTCCGCCAATCGAAATATCGCCCTACGACGATTTTACAGTCTGGGGCGTGGTGACAAAAGTGATTAAAAACCTCAGAAGATAAAGAAGACGGACAAGGCGCATACCTTGTCCGTCTTCTTTATCTTCTATTTCAGCAATACCTAAGCTTACTTCATCAGGCTGTAGGAGCGGGCGATGAAGGTGCTCAGGTCGGCACCGCGAAGCAGACCGTTGGCAAGGAGTGCCAGGTCGACAATCTGGCTTGCCTCGGGGGCTGTGGCTGCATATTCGGCCACGGCATCGCCAATGCGTTTGCGGGCTTCGGCCACTTCGGCCTCGGTGTCGGTGCGGGCCTTCTTGTCGTCGTCGGTGAGTTCTTTTTTCTTGCCTATTTCTTCGAGACGTGTGTTGCCTTCGTCGACCACTTTGAGCTCGTCGTCCACTTTGGGTCCGATGGCCTCCATTGCTTTGGCCGATATGGACTTCACAAGCTGGTTTTCGGTGTTGACAACCAGGTTGTAGTTGTCGGGCAGGTCGCCGTAGATGTTCATGCCGGGGTTCATGGCCGTCATCTCTTTCATTCGGCGCATGAATTCGTTCTGGGTGAGCACCACAGGCTCAACCTCGGGCGAGAGGGCTTCGAACTGTACGAGGAAGGTGCATTTCTCAACTTTCTTTGCCGGAATTTCGAAGAGGTGGGTGAGGATGGCACTCTGTGTGGGGGTAAGGTTGGCGGCGGCACGGTCGGCACGGCGGATAAGATTGTCGATAACGTCTGAGTCGACACGAACCAATGTGGTGTTGTCGAGTTTCTGTTCCAGCAGGCTGACAAAGTGGTTGTCGAGCTGGCCGTCGAGGAGCAGGACGTTGTAGCCGCGGTCGGTAGCTGACTTGATATACTGGTACTGTGCCGTGGCATCGGTTGCGTAGAGATAGACAATCTTGCCGTCCTTGTCGGTCTGGGCGGCTTCAACGAGGGTCTTGTACTCGTCCAGAGTATAATAGTGGCCTTCGGTGTCTTTGAGCAGGGTGAACTTCAGGGCTGCCTCGCAGAATTTTTCGTCGGTGAGCATGCCGTAGACAATGAAGAGGCGAATGTCGTCCCATTTCTTTTCGAAGTCGGCGCGGTCGGCGCGGAAAAGCTCGTCGAGGCGCGAAGCCACTTTCTTGGTGATGTAGCTCGAGATTTTCTTGACAGCGGTGTCGCTCTGCAGATAGGAGCGCGACACGTTCAGAGGAATGTCGGGCGAATCGATCACACCCTGCATCAGCTGCATGAACTCGGGCACCACGCCTTCGACCGAATCGGTGACGAACACCTGGTTGCAGTAGAGCTGTATGCGGTTCTTGTTGATGTCGAAGTTGTTCCTTATTTTTGGGAAATAGAGTATGCCCGTCAAGTGGAAGGGATAGTCTACATTGAGGTGAATCCAGAACAGCGGGTCTTCGTTGCCGGGATAAAGCTCGCGGTAGAACTTGAGGTAGTCCTCATCGGTCAGTTCGCTCGGTTTTTTCATCCACTGGGGTTCGGTGCTGTTGATCACCAGATCGCGGTCGGTGTCCACCCATTTGCCGTCCTTCCATTCCTGCTCCTTGCCGGCAATGACGGGCACGGGGAGGAAGCGGCAGTATTTGCGCAGCAGAATGTCGACACGTTTCTGGTCGAGGAATTCGGCACTGTCCTTGTCGATGTAGAGGATAATGTCGGTACCACGCTCTGTTCGGCTGCCCTTGCCCATGCTGTAGACCGGCGAGCCGTCACATTCCCAGCGTACGGCTTCGGCACCATCCTTGTAGCTGAGAGTTTCAATCACAACCTTGTCGGCAACCATAAAGGCCGAGTAGAAGCCAAGGCCGAAATGGCCGATGATGGTGGCTGCGGTATCCTTATACTTGTTGAGGAAGTCCTCGGCTCCCGAGAAGGCAATCTGGTTGATATATTTGTCGACATCTTCCGAGGTCATGCCTATGCCTCGGTCCGAAACGGTGAGCGTGCCGGCTTCTTTGTCGACAGTCACACGGACATCGAGCTTGCCCAGTTCGCCGGTGAATTCGCCGAACGAAGCCAGGGCACGCAGTTTTTGCGAAGCGTCGACTGCGTTCGACACAAGTTCGCGAAGGAAGATTTCGTGGTCGCTGTAGAGAAATTTTTTAATCACCGGGAATATATTCTCGGTGGTTACTCCAATGTTTCCTTGTTGCATGGTTATATTGTTTTTTTCTTATTGTTATATTTTCTATCGCTATAAACACTTAGGCAAAAAAAATGCCACCGTCACCGGACTGACAAAATGTCATTTTAACACAAATTAATCAGACAGGCGATTCCCGGTGTTCATTATTGTGTAATTTTGCCATATGAAATACACATCCACTCCATTCGAAGGTCTTTGGCTGATAGAGCCAAAGCGATTTGCCGATGCCAGAGGCTATTTTTGCGAAACTTTCCGCGCCGATGATTTTGCCGTCGCCACAGGGCTGAACCCCATTTTTGTTCAGGACAACGAATCGCTGTCGTGTCGTGGAGTGATGCGCGGGCTGCATTTTCAGGCCGGTGAGGCAGCACAAGCCAAGCTTGTGAGGGTGGTGGAAGGGACGATAGTAGATGTGGCAGTCGACCTCCGTCGCAACTCTCCCACCTTCGGCCGCTATTTTTCGGCTGAGCTGTCGGCCGAAAACGGCTTGCAGCTCTTCGTTCCCAGAGGCTTTGCCCACGGCTTTGCCGTGCTCAGCGAAAGGGCAAAATTTCTCTATAAAGTTGATAATTACTATTGCCCTGCCGCCGAACGTTCAATCCGCCTCGACGACCCCACTGTTGGCATAGCGTGGCCCATACCCGCCGCCGAACGCATCCTCTCTCCCAAAGACCTTGCCGCCCCCACCTTGGCACAAGTCATAGCCACCGAACCGCTCTTTTAATCTAAGGAATATTTTAATACTTTGTCGAAATACCTTGGCTGCAACATTTTTTATGTGCCGGCTTTGAAAAGTGTGTTATTTAGCTTGCAGAAACGGAAAAATAGCATTAACTTTGTAATATATGGCACAACCAACCGACAAAGAATTGCTCAATCGTATGCGCGACGGCGATACCGGCGCGCTGGGTGTGCTCTATATGCGCTACTCGGCGGCAGTGAGCGAGTTTGCTCTGCGTTTTATCGGCAGCCGAGAGGAGGTTGCCGACATTACGCATAATATTTTTTGCAAACTATGGGACGAGCGCCGGCAGATGAACAATGTGAGCCAGCTCAAAAACTACCTCTTCAGCATGACGCGCAACGCAATCTTCAACGAGCTGCGTCACCGCAAAGTGGTTCATGAGTGGGAGACAGATATAAAACTTTGCGAGACTGACAAATATGTCAGCCCCGATGCTGCCATCGACACTTCCGACATATTAGAGATGATCAATCTCCACATCGAGCGCATGCCCGAGTTGCGCCGTCGCATTTTCTGCATGAGCCGCTACGAAAATATGACTCACGCCGAGATTGCAGCAAAACTCGACGTGAGCCAGAAAACAGTAGAATATCATATGAGCATAGCTCTCAAGGAGTTGCGCAAGCTTCTCCAGGTGCTGTTGCTTTTTGTCTAATCACTCGTTTTCATCGGGGCGGCGTTTGCTGTTGAAAAGGGGAAGGATGAACGACAGCACCGATGCTCCCAGCCAGAATATGCACACAGGCAGAAAATCGTAGTGGCGAACACCATCGACAAGTGTGCTGTGGCCGTCAATGAGTATGCCGGAGGCAACATCCTGGATTCCGGCAGCCACATACGAGAATATTCCTACAAGGCCCAGGGCTGCGCCCGTGGCGCGGCGGGGCACAATGTCTATGGCCATAAGGCCGCCGAGGAAGCAGATGAGCACACCAATGGCGATGCCAAAGAGCACCATTGCCATAATATTAATCCACAATGCGTTGCCACCGAAGAAGAATAAGGTGAGAGCCACAGAGTTGAGAATGCCGAAAATAAGAGCAGGAATCTTGCGGTCGCCATTGAAGAGCTTGTCGGAGAACCATCCCGAGAGGACAGTGCCCAGAATACCCAAAAGAGCGTTGATGGAAATCACCCATGTGGCCGTTTCTTGGCTGTAGCCTTTAGCCTCTTGAAGGAAGAGCATCCCCCAGCCATTTATGGCATAGCGCGAGATATACATGAAAGCGCTTGCCAGGGCCAGAATCCACACGGCAGGTGTGCGGAACACCATTTTCTGTATTTCGCCGGTTGTCATTGAGGCTGTCTTCTTGTTGACATGCTCGTGCGAAAGAGCTTCGACCGACGGCAGTCCGTGTGCCCCCGGATGGTCGTGGAGATAGAAGTAGATGAGTATGCATCCCAGGATACCGGCTATGGCCGAACCGAAGAAGCCGGCCTGCCAGCTGAAAAACGCCACAAGACAACCCACGAAGACAAACGAAAAAAATTCGCCAAGATTGTGGCTTGCCGAGAAAATGCCATAGAACGTACCTCGCTCCTTGAGCGAGAACCAGCGAGAGAGCGATATGATAGCAGGCGGAGCACCCATGGATTGCGCCCAGCCGTTGAAGCCCCACATCACTGCAAAGCATACGGTCATCACCGTGGCCGGTATGAGGCCCGATGTAAAGCCCATAATGCCCATCATAGCATTGACAAAGGCCGAGATGCACAGACCGGTGAACATGAAGCGCTTGATATTGCAGTGGTCGGCCACAAAACCGTTGACAAATTTGCCCACGGCATAGGTGAAAAGAAGAGCCGAGCTCACCACGCCAAGCTGCGTGGCATTGAGCGTGCCCGAATCGATGATGGGTTTCTTCATCACATTGAGGCCCGTACGGCACACATAGTATAGGCTGTAGCCCAGAGTGGCGGCAACAAAGCTCTGCATGCGCAGGCGCTTGTAGTGTTTCTGCTGCTCTTGCTCCGATGCAAATTCTCTCGGGGCTGCATCGGAACTTATAGTATAGAAATTTCTGATTTTGCTTAACATCACTATTTATTCTTTTTCGGCTTCGGGGTCGAAGTCGGTGTCGTTAATCCATTTGTGAGGTGGACATTCGCCGGAGCGCACTCTGTTGTAGAACAGCTTGGATTCGCACATGTTAGGGTAGGTGTCGAAAATAAATGCCTCGCCCGTCATCCTTGGGTCGCCCTCGTCGGCAAGCCTTCTCGACATTTCGTCGGCAAGAGATTGCCGCATGCTTTCATATTCAGGCTCTCCGACAAGACTGACCATGCAGTCGGCATCGCGCCTGAGGTCGTAGAGCTCTTCGGCACCACGTCGGCCCATCGACAATTTCCAGTAACTATGCGTGTCCGCATTGCGGCGCGAACGGATTATTTCGGTCTTTGTCGGCGAAGCGTCGACATCCATATAACCTGTCGAGGGATTGCCGGCAGGCCAGCGCTCGGGCTCGTAATTGCGCAGGTAGAGAAATCCGTCGCGGATAATTCCGCGGATGGGATAGCCCTGGTCGTCGGGACGTCCCGGATCGTGCCGCTCGCGCCCAAGAAGGACATATGGCCGCATGTCGGTGCGATCGGCAACGAAAAGGGGCATCAGCGACTGTCCGGCCATGGGGAGCATGCCCCATTGGGCAACATCCAGGCCTGCGGCTTGCATAATGGTAGGCGCAATGTCGGTGAGGCTCACATAATTGTCCACCTCGCGGCCGGGGTGAGAAATGCCGTCGGCCCACATAATAGCCAGCGGCACATGGCACGAGGCAAAATATTCCTGACCTTTGCAGCGAGGAAAAGGCATGCCGTGGTCGGAAGTTACCACAACAATTGTGTTGTGCAGCTCGCCAACCGAATCGAGCATGGCGATTATTCGGCCCAGATGACGGTCGAAGTGCTCAATCTCAAGTGCATAGTCGAGCATGTCGGTGCGCACTGTTTCGTTGTCGGGCCAATAGGCAGGAACGCTGTCGATGTCGGACAAGTTCTTGCCAAAACGGCCCGACGAACCATATTCATAGGCCCTGTGAGGCTCGCGGGCTCCATACCAGAAACACATAGGGCTGCTGTGGTCCCACAGGCGGAGAAACTCCCCGAAGTTGGCGGCATAGTCGATATTGTTTATTCCGGTGGTTGGCGGAGTGAGTTTTTTCTTGTTGAATTTCTTGCCGGTGAGTTCACGTTCGCGTCCGTCGGCAGTCTTGGCAATACCCGGCCCCCAGCCCTTGCCGGTGTATCCGGTATAATAGCCGGCATCTTTCAAAGCCTCGGGGAAAGAACGGATATCGGAGGGAAATTCGGGCCAATGATTTGCGGCCTCGCGCAGCTGCCACGAATTGCGTCCGGTGATGAAGCAGGCTCGCGACGGAGCCGACTTGGAATTGCAAGTGAAAGCATTGCGGAAAAGAAGACCGTGCGCCGCTATGCTGTCGAACGCCGGTGTGTGGACCCAAGGGGTGCCGTATGCCCCGGCATGGCCGGCATCATCGGCCATGCAGATGAGGATGTTGGGCATGCGTCGGTGCTCTGCGGCACAGATGCTCAGTGCCGACAGCACCGACAACGCGGCCAGTGCCGACCGACGGTGGAGCTCGTTCATTTTGTCGCTTTATGTTTTTTGGGGGCCGGTTCGGGTGCATTGCGCACCTGGCCGTCGGTCTGTGCTTCAAAGTCTTTGCGCAGCTGTTGGAGCACTTCGGGGTATTGTGTGGCAACGTTGTTGACCTGCGCCGGATCTTTTGTGAGGTCGAACAGCCCATATTCCTTGAGGTTGCCCAGCTCGTTTCCTGTAACATTGCGGGCTTTGCCTTCATGCGGCGGAATCATCACCCAAGGGCCGGTGCGGTAAGCAAGCTTGCTTTTGGCTTCGATTACAAGGTCTTTGCGTTTGGACTTTCCGCGGCCCATCATGGCCTGGAGGTTTTCGATGCCATCGAGACCGTCGGGCACTTTTTGCCCCACAAGGGCGGCGAGCGAGGGCACAAGGTCCATCTGACAAACGAGTTCGTCCGAAACTATAGGAGTTATTTGGCCTTTCCAATATACAAAGAAAGGAATGTGTGTGCCTCCATCGAAGAGACTGTATTTCCCGCCGCGCAGACCGCCTGTGGGACTGTGCTCACCGGCCATTTTCACAGCACCGTCGTAGTAACCGTCCTGCAGCACAGGACCGTTGTCCGACGAGAATATGATGAGAGTATTGTCGAGAATACCTTCTTTTCTCAGATGCTCCACAAGCTGGCCCACGCACCAGTCGGCCTCGATGATTGCATCGCCGCGCGGACCCATGGTCGTAGAGCCGGCAAAGCGCTCGTGGGGAGCACGTGGAACATGCGGCTGGTGCAGACCGTAGTAGAGGAAGAACGACGAATCGCGGTGGGCTGTGATGAAATCTTTCACCTTGCCTACAAAATAGTCGGCCATGTCCTCGTCGCGCCAGCGGGCGGCGTTGCCGCCTTTCATAAATCCAATGCGCGGAATGCCGTTGACAATCGAGTTGTTGTGTCCGTGGTGCCACTTCATGCGCAGCATCTCGGGGTTGTCAATAGCCGTGGGCTCGCCGGGGAAATTTTTTTCGTAGTCCACTTGTATGGGGTCGGCGGGGTCGAGCCCCACAACATCGCCGTTTTCGATATATACTGTCGGCACACGGTCGTTTGTGGCGGCAATGAGGCATGAGTAGTCGAATCCTATCTGGTTTGCGCCCGGTTTCACCGTTTTGTTCCAGTCGATTTTTCCGCGCCCCATGCCCAGGTGCCATTTGCCTATAGCCCCTGTGGCATAACCGGCATTACGCAACATTTTGGGCATGGTATATTCGTCCTCGCGGATGATGAGAGGAGCATCGCCGGGCAGAATACGTGCTTCGGGATTTCGCCAGGGGTAAACGCCGGTAAACATGCCGTATCGGCTCGGGGTGGATGTGGCCGAAGTGGCATAGGCGTTTGTGAAACATGCGCCTCCGCGAGCCAGGCTGTCGATGTTAGGCGTGCTTATTGTCTTGGAGCCATAGGCACTGACATCGCCAAAGCCCAGGTCGTCGGCAATTACGAGCACCACATTCGGTTTCTGAGGCTGCTGTGCAGCCAGCCACGCTCCGCCGACAATGAGTGTCGATACGAGGCTTGATATTTTCTTCATGCTTGGATTATATGTAGTAATTGTGTGTTTTTTTATTTTTGAACAATACCGTAGGCCGACAAAATTTTTTTCAGCTGAGGGAGGTCGCCTTCGACAATACGGAAGGTGCCAAGATCGGAGGGATGTACACCGTCGACCGTTGCTTCGTGGTCAGTGCCCAGGTCCATGCCCGGGTTCAGGAAATATACATCTTTGAATTTTGCCATGACTTTCTCCATCTCGGCCGCCGAAGCAGCGGTGCGTTTCTCTTCGAAAGCACGTTTTTCGAGATTGAAATTGCGTGTTTCGCGACGCTCGGTCTGGAGGAAGATGAGCGGTGTCGCAGGGTGTGCTTTGCGGACTATTTCAACAAAAGGCAGCAGACGCTCGCTAATTTGCTGCGCGTCGGGATTGGAAAAGCCATCGATAATAAAAGCATCGGCCTGTGTATCGGCAAGTATTTGGGCAAGCACCGGCTCGAGCTTGCACTGGCCGCTGATGCCCAGATTGGGAGCCTCCACGCCAAGTGCGCGGGCCATGCGTGCCGGATAGGTAGTCCCGGCACGCGAGGCCCCTACGCCATGCGTGATACTCGAGCCCATGAATACCACCTTCTTTTTCCATGGATTGGGAGCTGTCCTGAGAACAGAACCTTTGTCAACCCCTATCGACAGCGAGCCAAGGCGGTCGAAGATGGGAAGATAGAGTAGGCAGGTTTTCATGGAATTGTCCATGTTGTTGACAATGCTGGCCGAGTGCTTGTGACCGCAGGCCTTGGGCGAGCCGGTGCCGGCAAAGACCCATTTGTCATCCTGCAAAATGTACAGGTCGAGGCCTCGTGTGGCCATTGCCATGGTGTTGACACGTCCCACCGAATCGCGCGTTGTCCACTTGGCCCCGATATTGGAGCTGTTGGTTTCGAACACCAGAGCCATTCCTGTAGGGAAATTATAATAGGTGTTCATCAGCTTGTTGAGCCCGGCATACTTGGCCGTGTCGAGACGGGCAAGGAAGGGACAGTCGGGCTGAGCGCGGTTGACCATCGTCAGCTGCGAAGCATCGGTATAGACATATTTCGGTTTGGCACCAAATGCCGGTAAGAAACAAAGCACGGCAAGCATTGCCGTCAACAGACAATTATATTTCATAAAATAAACGTTTATTCGGCAGAGAAAATCATTAGAGCGTTTGCCACAGGGCGAGGAGTGGATTCGGTAGTCTTGTTTATAATCTCGCCATCGACCATCATTTCGGCAGAGCCGCCGGCATCGAAATTGGAAAGATTCCAGCATCCGAAATGACGGGCAATCTCGCTCATTACTGCTGTGCTGCAGCCGGCCGATTTACCATAGACAGGGTCGGTCGACTTGTCGATGACAATAACATAGAGCGTTTTGTTATCTTCGGAGCAGCCATATCCGGTACGGGAGTAGACCATCGAGTTATAGTCCTCGTTGGAATTGTGGATTGTGAGTTCTCCGGCACGCATCACCATGGCGTTGCCGCCTATTGCCTGAGCAACAACGGGCTGTACTCGCACACCATTGTTTTCAAAAGTCCAGTGATACTCAAGGGTGACTTCGTCGCCGGGTCTGACATCCTTGAAATAATATTCCGAGTACATGTTCCCGTTGCCGACAAGGGCAAGGTCGTGCTTGCCGAGCGTTCCTGTGCCGGCTGCAGAGCGCACTTCCTTCACTTGGAAACGGATTTCTCTGCCGCCCATCCACGATTCGCCCTCTTTGAGGTCGAGGAGCACTTCGGTGCACTTTCCTGCAGGGGCTTTCTCGTACCATTTCTTGTTGTCGGCATTGTCGACCACACGAATGGGCATGAACTCTGTGTCTTCGCCGTAGAAGCTGTTGTACATGCACAGCTCACCGGGTTTCGGACCCTTGTTGCACAGATGCACGGGCATCTTCTTGTTGCCAATTGTCACGCGTATTGCCGATGTGCACGAATCGGCATATACCTTGCCGTCGTCGGTAATGCACACCACGCCGGAGCGTGTGGTGCCCACGCCATTACCCCACTTATCGAGGTATTGGTTGGATTCGGTAACGATTTTGCCATTGCGCACGCTGGCATTGCGGGTGATGCCTGAGAATACACCCCCGTCGGGTGTCTGGGAACTAAGCGCCCAGAAGTTGCCGTTGGCGGCAGCCACGGGCTTGTGTCCGTCAGAGGCAAGACGCGATGCTGCATCGGTGAGCAGCTCGGTGCCTCGCGACGATTCTTTTGCAACCGTAGTCTCGACCTTTACCTTGGGGTTTGATACATCAACTTTCAAAAGATTGATATTCAACGGATAGTCGGGCATGCGCAGACGCAGATACTGAACACCCGGAGCCAACTCGCGGTCAATAACAGTGTTCATCTCGTAATCGCTGCCGCCAATATTCACAGTTTCGGCAGCGGCAGTTGCTCCTATCGAAAAAGCGAGCGCCGCTGAAATGGCTATCTTTGTATATAAACTTTTCATGCTTGATTAGTTTAGACCTTGTTTGACGACAACTTTCAAAGTATTATTACCACGGCGGCAAAGATATATGCCGGGTTGCAGGGCGGAAGCATCGCAACGCACCCCCGAAAGATTATAATATTCGGCCGGAGAGTTGTCCGATACATTGATTTGGGGCAGAGCACTTGGTTTCTTGTCGAGAGTAACATACAAGCGGTAGACAGTCTGTGTCTTGGCCTTGGGACCGAGAGTGTAGCTCACTTCTTTCACGCCGCCTTCGGGGGCTGTCCAGCGGTTAGTTCCGCCGGTGATGGTCTGAGTACCTCCGCAAGCTTCGTCAACAAATATTTTATCGCAGCAGCCTGTCTCATTTTTCTTTGTTGTCTTAGGATGCATCACCACACTGAGAATCGAGCAGCCGTCGGGAGCGGTAAAACGGATCGTATTGCTCTTATAGGCACGAAAATCACCAATGTAGAGGTCGTCGTTGTCGACATTTGTGCCGCCGGCCCAGAAGAATCGTGGTTCGGAAGAGCCATTGCCCAGCGAGGCTGTCATTGTCACGCCTTCGCTGACAAGCTCCATGTCGGTTATTCGGCAAATATAATTGTTCTTGACGCCATCCTGAACCAAGGGGCTGTTTTCGCTCTGCCATAAATCGAGAAGACGCTTGGGCCGTAGTTCGACAGAAGTGGGGTCAAGAAAATAGAAATCGACAACATACTCCTCGGCCGGAGCATTTACAGCAGCAGCCCCGAGCAGAAGAATGGATAAAAATAGCTTTTTCATGCGAAAAAATTATTTGTGTCTACCAATAGAACGTAAGTATTCAAGAATTAGTGTAGGACGGTCGCTTTGAACAAACGAAGCACCGGTTTTGAGAAGTTCGCCATACACTTCGGCGGGGTTGCCTTCGAAAGCTGCATCATCGCACAGGCCGCCGTTATGACTGGGCCACAGGGCGTTGACCCAAAGCTTGCCGCCACGTGCCAGAAACTTCTTGATTGTCTCCTGCACTTTGGGAGTGAACTCGGGCCACACCACTTCGTAGGCCGTGGGAGTGATTTTCGAGGCCAGGTAGCCGTCGGCAATATCCTGGGCGTTTTTCTTGGTGTAGTCCACAATGGCGAAATATATCATCTTGTTGGGATGCCGTTTCATGCTTTTCCTCACTTTTTCAAGCGGTTTGTTGCCTTTGATGAGCATCTGGTCGGTAACACCAAGCTCGTCGGTGATGGCAATCACCTGATCGTAATACTGCCAGCCCTTGTCGATGTTAACCACTGCGCGGTCCTTGCACATGGCAAGGGCCTCGCGGAGGGTGGGCATGCGGTATTTGGTGGCAATACCGTGGCCTGTTTTGAGAAAGACATTCTTAATAGAATCGTAAGGGAGCTCTTTGATGAGACCTTTGCCGGTTGTGGTGCGGTCGATAGTGCGGTCGTGGCACACCACGAGCACCGAATCCTTGGTCATTGCAAGGTCGAGCTCAATGATGTCCACGCCCATTTTGATGGCCGAATTCATTGCCGGCAGAGAATTTTCCGGATAGTTGCGCCAGTCGCCACGGTGCGATGCCACAAGCACGTAGTCGGTCGCAGGGTCATTGATGATGTCAATGATTTCCTTTGCCCGGTTTCCGGCAGTGACAGCCGCCGCAAGCGTAATCATGAAACATACAAAAAATATCTTTTTCATATTGCGTCAGTGATGAATTAGCGAATTTCTACTTTGAAATTATCGAAACCGAAGCGCATAGTCTTGTAAGCAACCGGTTTCCATTTGTTGCCGACACCGCCGTCGCCGAAGATGAAGACAATGCGTGTTTTGGGTCCTGCCCCGGTAATATCCATCGAGAACTGCGAATCGGGATTCTCCCACACGTCGAGGCCTGTGGCATCGCCGGTGTCGAAGAAACCGTCGGGACCAACAGTGAAGACAGCCGACTGGGCAAGGATTGTCGAAGCTCCGCCCTTGGAACCGGTCGAGGTGTATTCTATTCTCTTTCCGTCCTGCGAAGCAGTGCCGGCACCTCCGGCGTTTACTGCCGAAATTGTTCCGTCGCCCAATATTGCAACATAGAACACGTTGCCTGGATCGCGGACGTTAGCTTTCGTGCAATATCCTGCCAGGTTCCACGACACCTTGATGTTCGACCCTTCGGGAAGATCGGCAATGGCAGGAGAGCAAATATCACCAATGTTGTTGGAAGTACCTGTCTTCATAAAATGCCAGCGGGAGTAGACATAGTTTCCGACCGAAGTCCAGCCGGGGTTCAGGGCTTTCTGTTCGTCGAGCCATTTGTCTATGCGCAGGTCGGTACCGGCCCAAATCTGGGGTGCGTAGTTGTCGCTGTTGGCAATGAGCCATGAGAAGTCGTCGAAATAGACAGCTCCTGTCTGGCTCACATTGATATCGGTATAAAATTCGGGGAATTCAGTTGCATAGACACGCACTGTGCCGGCATGCTGTCCGTCGGCAGTGGCGGTGGCGCTTGTCGAAAGATGGATGAGGTTGTTTTCTTTGGAGGCATTGATCCAGTCTGCGCCTTCCGATACCTGCACATCCCAGTCGAGATTGCTTTCCATTGCCACATCCACATTTCCGCCATTGCGTGCAAAGCAAACGTTGCGGGAAGAGACATTGAAGATGGCCGGAGATTCTTCCTGCCTGATAGTCACTCCAAAAGGTTCGGCCAAGCCGTCGACAACGATATTATATTTGGCCGTGCGCTTCATTGGGCTTTTGTTTGTATCGGTGTAGAAACGCAGATACCCGTCGCCCACACCTTCCATGGGAAATACTTTAGCCCAAGCATAACCTTCTTCGTCGGCAGGCACCACAGTCCAGCGGGCGTTGGAGCGCACAAGATAGCGTTTTCCCGAGCCCCATGTGGTCAGGCCTGTGCCATCGACTTTCATTTCAATCACATCGGTGAGTTCGGGCATCTCGAAGTAAGCCTCCCCGCCGGCAACATCTTTCACATAGTCATCGTCATCGCACGAGGTAAGAGCCAAGGGCATAGCCGCGAGTGCCATGACGACAAATGTCGATTTTATATAATTGAGTGTCATTTTTATAAGCTATTATTCTGGTTTGTAAGAAAGCTCGGAGGTGGGGAAGTTGCCGTTGATGGCTTTGTAGCTCCACCACACAGGTGTGCGCATTGTGTTGTCGCCTCCCTGACGGTCGAGAGCCACTTTGGCATTGGCTCCGTTGGTGCCCATGGTGGTCGAAGGATAGCCCATGCGCTGCGGCAGCTCATAATTGTTGAAGGCTGTTCCGGGTCCGATGATTACACGTGGGTAAGAAGTGCGGCGAAGTTCGTTGTATGCTTCAAAACCTACCCAGAAGAGCGAAAGATATTTCTGATTGCCTATTAGCTCTTCTTTGTTCTCGTTCTGGTCCCAGCCGGCGAGTTTGCCTGCAAGCAGTTTGTCGATGTCTTCCTGGTCCATGCGGATGTTTTCGGCAACATCGGCCGGCAGGTAGTCGAGCTGTCCCCACTTGTTGCACGAAGCGGTTACGGCAGCTTCATAGTGCTGGCGGGCAGCTTCTTCGCCGCCGTCAATCAGACCTTTAAGAGCAGCCTCGGCAAGACAGAATTCCACTTCGGAATAGTCGAGCAGGTAGGCCGGAGCATTGTCCTGAACAAGAACTTCATAGTTGAGGCGGCTTGTACCTTCGTCAACAATCTTTTGGTCGGTGGGATGGCAGCCTGCCACGGTGCCTTTCCATCCCCATGATTCGCTGGCCTGCTCGGCCCAAATCGACAGGCGCGGATCTTCCTCGGTTTCGGCCCCGGCAGCAAGAAGGGTGAGGTTGAGGAAGTTCTGTGTAATGTGGTAGGACGATGTGGTGAAGCTGCTCTTGTCTTTTTCAACTGGACGGAAGTAATTATAGTATGGGTCGACACCGGTGTTGTGCACCATGGCGCTTTCGGCATTCGATCTTATCAGGGGGTATTCCGATGGATTTTGTACAAGCGCACGAAGTTTTTCGCTCACGCCGAGTTCCTGGTCGCGACCGCTCACACGCATGAGCAGACGCAGATAGAGCGAGTTGTTGAAACGGCGCCACAGAGCCATGTCGCCGTTGTATACAAGGTCGATTGTCGGTCTTTCGAAGGTAGGTTTCTTGGCATAGAGCTGGTTGGCAGTCTCAAGGTCGGCAAGAAGGCTGGCATAAACGTCTTTCTGTGAATCGAACACAGGCTTCATTATCCCTTCGGAATTGCGGAAAGCCTCACTGTAGGGTATGTCGCCGAATAGGTCGGTGAGGTTGCTCATCAGGTAAACCTTGGTGGTTAGAGCAACGGCACGGCATGCATCGTCGTCGTACTTGTCGGCAAGCTCGTACATGTGCACGGCGTTTGCCCCATATTTGGCATAGTTGTTCCAGAAAGTGGACCAGTTGGTGTCGATAATGAGATAGCGGTGTACATTCTGTGCCGCAAGGCCGGTGTTGGCAGTGAACTGTGCCAGCTCGTCGTTCCACGCATAAGTGTAGCTGGTCTGCTGCTTTGCCATGCCATAGAACAGGGCCTCGAAAATACCATAGGGCTGTAGATTGCCCACCAGCATTTTGTTGGGGTCGGTGTTTATTTCCTCGAAGTCGTTGGTGCAGGCTGTGGCACCGCCAAGGAGCAGTGCGCCCGCAGCAAGACTGAATATGGTTGATTTGAGTTTCATTTGAGATCGAGAATTTAGAATGAAATTTTGAGATTGACACCATAGGTGCGTGTCATAGGCAGCGAACCGGCTTCGATACCGTTGTAGATATTGGTGCCTATCATTGTGCCGGCCTCGGGGTCATACTGCGGGAACTTGGAGATGCAGAACACGTTGGTGGCGTACACACCAATCTGAGCGCTCTGTATCACTTTTTGTTTGCGGCATATGCGCTTGGGAAGGGTATAGTCCAGACGGGCTTCCTTGAGTTTGAGGTAGTCGGTGGAGAAGGTGTTTTCTTCTGCGTTGGTGCGGATAAACTTATACTGGTTGTAGTAGGTGTAGACACTTTCGGTGGGTGTGGTGTTGGGCTGATACGACACCGAACCGTCGGCATTGGTAATCTGGTTGACACCGGCAACGACAAGGCCTTCGTAGCGGCCCGGCAGCGAGTTTTCGAGTTTGCCCTGATAGGCCAGCACGCCGTGGGTTGTCGAATAGGCATGACCGCCGACTTGTGCCGCGAATGTAAGGCCGAGTGTAAAGTCCTTGTAACGCAGGTTTGTGCTCAGTCCGGCCTGCCAAGTGGGGTTGACTTTGGCAATGCGGTGAGGCGTGCCCGAATCCTTGATGGGATATCCGTTGGACGAATCAATGATGATCTGGCCGGAGCAGTCGATGGTTTTTCCGTTGGCATCGGTATAGGTCGAGCCTTCGGGAGCGCGTACATAACCAAGGCCGTAGATCCAGTTCATTTCTTCGCCTACAAACGAATAGATGAACGCGTTGTTGCCGGCACCGCCTTGTGCTGTCCAGTAGGGCGTTTCGGGGTCCCAGCCTTCTTCGAGGCTCACAAGTTTGTTCCAGTTGCGGCTCCAGTTGAAGTCTACAGACCAAGAGAAATCTCGTGTCTGCACAGGATTGGCGTGCACGGCGAGTTCTATACCACGGTTGCGGATTTCGCCGCAATTGAGACGGCGCGATGAAGAACCGGTGATGTAGTCCATTGTGGCGTTGACAATCTGGTTGGTAGTCGAGGAGTTGTAGAAGGCAATGTCAAAACCTATGCGGTTGTGGAAGAACATTGTTTCGAGACCGAACTCGTAGCTTTCGATGTTTTCGGGCTTTATGTAGTAGTTGGCAAGGCCTGATGGCAGCTGATATGAACCGGGATAAGAACCGGAAGCGGTATAAGCATCTGACAGAGTGTAGGGTTCGGTGTCGTTGCCCACATTGGCCCACGAAGCACGCACTTTGAGCATGTCGATCCAACGAGCCGATTCCTGAAAATTGAACACACGGTCGAGCAGCACGCTGGCCGAAACCGAAGGGTAGAAAAACGACCAGTTGCCTTTTCCCAATGCCGACGACCAGTCGTTACGGGCTGTAATGTCCAAGAAATAGGTGTTGTCCCAGCTCAGGTTCACAAATCCGTAGAACGAATTGACAGTTTTTCGCGAACGCCAGTTATAGTTTCGCGGATTCTCGCCCACTGCCGTATTTGTGGTGTTGTAAACGTTCTCCTCGCCAAGGTTTTTTAGGGTTATGGAGTTGCGGAAGGCACGGCGCATCATGGTGTTGCCGCCGAATGCCGCATTGAGGTCCAGACGTTTGTTGATATATTTGTTGGTGTAGCGGAGCAGGAAGTCGATGTTCGTCTCGGTGTCGCGGTTGTTGAGCTCGCGATAGAAACCGGACTTGTAGCCCGGCGAACGGAACGGCTTCTGCTGTTTGCGCCAGTCGACACTGAAATCGGTGCCGGCACGGAGGTCGAGAGTAAGTCCTTTCACGGGAAAGTCGATAGTAAGAGCCACATTGCCATAGACACGGTCTTTGTTGATGGAGTTGGTTGCTTCGTATAGCGAGCGGTAGACGTTGCCCGGCTCGGAGTTGCCAAGGCGGTTAACCATGCCTTTCCCGTCGACAAGGTTCGACTCAAAGTTTTCCTTGGTGCAGCGGCCCGAAAAATATTCTTCTTTAAATTCCTTCATTGACACGTTGTTCATGCTCCACATCAGGAAGTAGAGAGGGTTGCTCTTGTTATAGCCTTGTGGAGGAGTGTTGTCCGATGCTTTGTGGAGGTAGTTGGCTTTGGCGCGGAACTTGATCCACTTGTTCATCTTTGTCTGGAACGAAAACGACACGCTTTGGTTCTGGTAGCCTGTGTTGGGCATAATCCAGTTGTTGTGCGTGTCGGTAACCGACAGACGCGACGAGGTGCCTTTGCCATTGTTCGACGACAAGGTGATGTTGTTTTTATAGGTGACGCCGGTTTCGAACAGGCCTGTATACCAGTCGTCGGCATATACAAACGGGGTGAGGGTAAATTCGCCTGTCTCCCAGTTGTAGGAGTTGAACTGGTTGCGCATCTTGTTAGGGTCGAACTTTTCGCCATAAGCATAGCGCGAAGCGTTGCGAGAGCCTTGGTTGAAACCTTCGGGACGTTCTATCTTGTTGAAATTCCAGCAGGAGAACTCGTTGAAGCCCATGTCCGAACCGGGTCCGTAAACTTTCTGAAACTTGGGATAACGCATGCCGCGTTCCCATGTAATGGACGAGTTGATTGTGATGCCGAGGCCTTTTTCGCTGCGGCCCGATTTGGTGGTGATGACAATGGCACCGTTGGCGGCACGCGAGCCATAGAGGGCCGTGGCGGCCGGACCTTTGAGCACTGTCACCGATTCCACATCCTCAGGGTTGATTTCCGATGCAGCATTACCAAAATCGACCGGAGCATCGGTATCGAGCGAGTTGGAGGAGCTGGTGCCCGAATCACCGGAATAGATTGGCACACCGTCGACAACGAAAAGAGCCTCGTTGGCTCCGTAGTTGAGCGACTGGTCGCCACGCAGAACGACACGCAGCGATGAAGAAGGGCCTGTTCCGGCACCGCTCATTGTAAGACCGGCCACTTTGCCGCTCATGTTGCTCAGCCAGTTACCGCTCACGGTGTTGGTGAGTTCCTCGTTGGAAATTTTGGAAACGGCATAGCCCAGGGCTTTCTGCTCGCGAGTGATGCCGAGGGCTGTCACCACAACTTCGCCAAGCTCGGTGGTCTTGTCTTTAAGGGACACGTTCAGCGGGGTGTTCTTGCGTGCCTGTATCTCGGCCGTCTCGCAACCCACATATGAAATCACCACCACCGGGCTCTTGCCTGTTACGCGCAGTGAAAACTTGCCGTCGGCATTCGTCACCACGCCTTTCTTGTGCCCTTTCTGCATCACATTGGCCCCAATCACGGCATCGCCTTGCGAATCGACGACAGTGCCGGTGCATATCCAGCCTTTCTTCTGTCCGCCGGATTCTGTGCCGTCCTGAGCCTTTCTTGTTGTCGACGACAGAAGAATCTTGCGGTTATCCAATTTAATTTTTGTGTCGGGCAATACTTCGTTCAGTATAGAAGCTATCGAACGGTCCTTGCTGTCGACTGTGACAATCTTATCCAAAGGAATCGACTCGTCGGCATAAGCAAAGGTATACTTGCTTTTGCTCTCAATCTGACTCAGTAGTTCCTTGACTGTCACATTGTGCGCATTGAGCGAAATAAGCTCCTGTTGCGCCTGTGCTCCAAGAGTCGTAACGACACATAGCAGCGACGCTGCCAGAAGCTGCCGTCCGACGCCCTTACGTTGTTGTTTGTTGGGCATAGAGATTGAAGGTTTGATTATTGATATATGATTGGTTTGTTATTTGCTATTTGTAGACGGTCAGCGTGTTGTCGCTGATGGTGTAGCGCACTTGGGCAAGATATGATATGGCACGCATCACATCGTCGGCATCGTCGTTGCATATAGTCAGCGACAACAGCAATTCTTCGTCGACTGTAGGCTTAACTTCAAGGTCGAGACTGTAGCGGCGGCACACTTGCTTGAGGATGTCGCCCAGCGGCACACCCTCGAAGCGCACCTTGTGTTGGAACCAGCTGCAATAATTCTCTGCACTTTCGGCTGAAACAGATATATTGCCCGTTGAGCGGTCGATGACAATGCGTTGGTCGGGCATCATCGTATATGGCTTGGAAAGTAGTGGTGTCGACACACGCACACGGCCCTCTTTGAGGACAACTTCCTCGGTTCGGCTGAAGGCATAGTTGCGCACATCGAAGCATGTCCCCAGCACTTCAACTTCCATGTCGGTCATTTTCACCGTGAAGGGGCGGTTGGCATCTTTAGTGACTTCGAAATAGGCTTCGCCGTCGATTTCTACGCGGCGGCTGTGCCCTGTGAAATCGTGGCTGTCATAGCTCAGACGCGTGCCGCCGTTGAGCCACACGCGTGTGCTGTCGGGTAGCAGGTATTCGCCTTTTGAACCTGCTGCCGCAAGGAGCACGGTCTGTTGAGTAGCATTGTCGTTGCCCAGCTTGTACATTCCGGCCAGTGCCGAGACTGCAACAACGGCAGCAGCGGCATATCGCCAAATCTTTCCCCACGGAAAGCGGCGAGGCGACATCTCCACTTGGCCGAGAAGCTGCTGCAAGCCCTGTGCATCGAAGTCGCCGTGCTCTCCCTGGAGGTGTTCATCCCACAGCTGCGACATGGCCTGTCCAAGATTTTCGTCGTGTTCGTGGGCAAGCAGCCACTCGGCCAGCTTGTCGCGCAGGTCGAGAGGCAGGTCGGGACTGTTGTAGATAAAATCTACAATCGTCTTGCAGTCTATTTGTTGTTTTGTTGTCATTGTATTCATGCGCAGGCTTTTTGCGATATTGCTTAAATAATTGTTGTCGCTTTTTTTTGGAAACGCGACAACAATTTTCAATAACTCTTTGCTATCGCAAACCTAACACACTTTAATCCAACTATTTCTTATCTGATTTTTTCTGTCCGTAAAGTTTGAGGGCCATATCGGGATGGTCGGTGGTTATATAGTCCACGCCCAATTCCTGAAAATATTTCATATCTTCGGGAGTGTTGACGGTCCACACATTCACTTCAAGGCCTTGTTTGTGAGCCTCTTCCACCCATTCCGGATGTTTTTTCATCACCTTCACAGAATAGTCGAGGCCGGCAAGCCCCAGTTTTTTCAGTTTCTTGGGCGAGAGGTCGCCGTCGAGATAATATATCTTCATTCCTGCCGGATATAGTTTCTTGAAAGCCATGGCGGCATTAATGGAGAACACTATGATGTCGGTACGGTCGGTGAGGCCGTATTTCTGCAGTTTTTCGAATATCATGCGAGCCTCGCGGTCTTCGCGTTTATAGTCGGAGAGCGATTTCATTTCGAGCACCAGGCGCGTGTCGGGATGTTGGCGAACGCAAGCCAGATACTCATCTAATGTGGGTATTCTCTCGCCGTTGTCCAAACGCAGTTTGCGCAAGGTTTTCGATGGTGTGAACTCCATCTCATGGCCTCTGAACACACGGTCGTGGTTCACCAGCAGATGACCGTCGGTGGTGAGCCAAACATCTATTTCCGAACCATAGCAGCCTATCGAATCGGCCTTGGCAAAGGAGGTGAGGGTGTTCTGAGCCGAGCCGTCGGTTTTCCAGAAGCCTCGGTGGGCTATAACTTTTGGCTGTGCCTGGGCAACAAGGGCTGCCGCCGCAAGGACTAATGTGATGATGTGCTTCAATTTCATGGTCTGTCTATCGTTTTATAGCTCCGTTTTTGGTGCTCTTACATGTCTATAGACACTTCAATCCTAAACACACCCTAAACTATTTTCATATTTTTTTTGAAAAAATTTGTTTAGTGCCTAATCCGCATTATTCATAGCCTTCCGTAAAGATGGGTCTTAATTAGGTGGGCAGCAAAGGGAGAATACTCCTTTGCCGCATGTGGTGCCCTTAGGCCGCAGTAGAAAGGACTATGAATGATGCTTAAGCTCATTCATAATCAGCAGCGAGGCAAGGGTGGTGCCGAACATCATTGTAGCCGGGGCAAAGGTGCCGTTGACTCCCGCCGGCCCTTCTTGCCGGTGTGGCAGTGTCTCGGGGCTGTAGACACATGTGAACTTGCGGCGAGGAAACTCGCCCGAACGGCGGAAACGCTGGCGAAGGGCACGCGCCAAGGGGCAGCCTTCCACTCGCCAGAAATCTGCAGTGCTTATTTTCGAGGGGTCGATTTTCCGGGCTGCTCCCATCGACGAATAGAAAGCGCGCTCAGGAGCTGTGACCGGGTCGGTGGATTCGAGAATGAGAGCAGCCTTGTCTGCAAGGCTGTCTATGGCATCGATGGCATAGTCGTAGGCCGATATGCCAAACGATGCCGCACTCTCGGCAGTATATGGCTCGATGCGAAGAGAAAGTGAGATGTCGGGGTTGATTTGGGAAAAACGCTCGGCGAGCACCTCGATTTTTGGCCGCCCTATGGTGCTCGTTAGGGCCGGAAGCTGACGGTTGACATTGCTTGCTGCCACTGCATCGGGGTCGACGAGTGTAATGCGTCCTATGCCGCAGCGCACCAGGGCCTCGGCGCACCATGAACCCACGCCTCCCAGCCCGAAGATAATGACCGATGTGTCGGCCATGCGTTCCATCATCTCCGCACCGGCTACGAGGGCTGTGCGGCCGAAAAACTCATTTTTTTCTACTGTCATACCGCTTGTGTCATTTTTTTTTATTAGTTTTACAAAATTAATGAAACAGCACCGTCTGTGCAAGTGGTAAAATGGACAAAATCATCGACTATAAAGGCGTGGAAATACTGCGCAACGAACATGTAGCCCTCAAAAACGTTGACTGGCAGGTGTCGGGAGGCGAATTTGTCTACCTTCTGGGAAAGGTGGGCAGCGGAAAGTCGTCGCTCCTCAAAACTGTATATGCCGAGGTGCCTATTGCCGATGGTCAAGCCTCGGTGTTCGATTTCGACCTCACCGACATAAGGCGCAGGGAGATTCCCTATCTGCGCCGACGCATCGGCATTGTATTTCAGGACTTTCAGCTTCTCACCGACCGAACGGCATGGGCCAATCTCGACTTTGTGCTCCGCGCCACCGGTTGGGGCAACCGCGACGAGCGCGAGGCCCGCATCGACAATGTGCTCCGCCAGGTGGGCATGGAGACCAAAGCTGCCAAGATGCCCCACGAACTCTCGGGCGGCGAACAGCAGCGCATTGTCATTGCCCGCGCATTGCTCAACGAACCGGGCCTGATTATTGCCGATGAGCCTACGGGCAACCTCGACCCCGAAACGAGCGGTCTGATTATACGGCATCTTTACGAAATTTCGCAGTCGACAGGAGCAGCTATTGTAGTGGCAACTCACAACCACATCTTCCCTCGCCAGTTCCCGGGACGCGTGCTTCACTGCGAGCGCAAGTTGCTCCTTGAATAACGAACTTTTTGTCTTTGAAGTGTGTTATAATAGCGACATACGATTGTAAAAACATAAAACACATATTTTATTATGAGCGATTTCAACGAAATGATTAACGACGACAAGCCTACTCTCGTCGACTTCTTTGCAACATGGTGCGGTCCTTGCCGCATGCAGGCCCCTATCCTCGAAGAAGTTAAGAAAAAAGTTGGCGATGAAGCAAATATTGTGAAAGTCGACATTGACCAAAACACCCGTCTGGCCGCACAATACAATGTTCGTTCTGTGCCAACTCTCATCCTCTTCAAAAAGGGCGAAGCTCTCTGGCGCACTGTCGGTGTGCAGCAGGCCGACTTCATCGAAGCCAAAATTCGCGAGCACATTTAATAATTTCGCGTTTACGCAACAAAAAAGCCGGCATTGCCGGCTTTTTCTCATTTTAGTTTTTTGATTTGTCGCACTATGTCGTTTTCGTAAAGGAATAGCCATTCGGCATCGGGCGTGAGTGCGGCCAGGTGTTTATGGTGGTTTTGGTCCTGTATATAGCCTTTAGGTAGCTCCATGAATCGTGTTTTGCCGTAGCTCCTGATCAGGTTTTTCTTGATAGTGTCCAATGCTTCGCACTCGGCGGAGAGTTTGTCCAGCGCTTTTCTGCGTTGGTCTGCATTCTTGGCAAGATCCACATCCTTCAGGGCCAGGAGTATGTTGGCCGGAAATTCGAAAAGTTCGTTGTTGCGGCTGTATATTTCTAAGGGATAGCGATTCCTCAGGGCCTTTTTGGATGCTTGGTCGATGCGGATTTTCAGCTGTTCGCAAAGTTTCTTCTGTTTTGCGGCCGCTTCAATCCGTTCGGCATATTTCTTCGTCCATTCGCCGGGCTTTTCAGGGTCGGGAAGGTCGATTAACCGGTATTTCCTAACTTGCCAGGCCGGATTGCGACGTCCTTCTGTAATCAAAGCTCCGTCGAAAAAACTTGCTGCTGCTTCCAAATCCTCTATAAAGCCTGCCTCGCCGTTGTAGAGGCCGAAGTGGTTTTGTTCGAAAACCTCTTTGAAGCTGCTCGTACTTCGACTCGACGGGTTCCAGCTGAATTCGCCCAAGGCGGCAAAACCGCGCAGTACAGTCTCCCAGTGAGGGGAACCATCGTCCCAGCATGTTGCCAGAATGCCTTCGTTCAAATTATTGTCCACAGCCAGCTTGCAGAAAGCATAGATGTGCTCTATTTTGGACCCGTAGCGGGGCATATATGGACTGCCTCCGTCGGCGGCCGCTGTTGCGGCCATCACTTTCAGACCTTTGTTTTTGTACCATTCGAGCACTTTCAAGTGTGCGTATATCGTAGGGTCGCCATAGTGCCACCGCATATAGATGCAGTCTTTAGGAAACAGTTCCACAGCCTGGTCGAGCATCTCGGTATGCCAGTTGGCATCTACCTCTTCGTCGGACAGTCCACGGTGGAATACCCACCACAGGTTTCCGTATTTGAGAGGCATGTCGTCCCAGAAAATGGGCGTGCGGCCGTGTTCTTTGGCAAAATTGCACACCTTGTTGAGCCATACCATCTGTAGCTGGAATGGCGACAGTCCGGTGGCCTTGCACCGTTCGTCGATGCCGATTTCGGTAATCTCATCGCCTCCGATGTGGAGAAATTTGCCATGGGGCATTGCTTCGATGGCATCGAGGTAGAGGTCGAACTGCAACTCGTAGGTTTCAGGGTTCGACGGGCAGAATTCCCAGTCGCTCCCGGGGTTTTCTCTCAGTTCCCAGTGCTTTTTGAGTATGAAACCGGCGTGTCCGAGGCCCTGAACAAGCGGGTTGATGTCGATGTGCCGTTCCTTGGCATAGTCGCAGATGGCCCGCATTTCCTGTTTGCTCAATGCGTTGGGCGCAGAGCATTCGGGGCGGCGTTCATATTGCAGCTTGTCTTCCAGCTCCCAGATGATGGTGTTGATTTTCCACTGTGCCAGACGGTCGATGAGACTGTAGTAGTACTCCGTGCGGTCGAGGTGGTGCTTGGTGTCGAAGTGTATGGCGCGAACAGGAAGCGACGGATAGTCGGTGATTACCGCCGCGTCGACGGGTAGTCCCTTCTCTTCGGCTTCTTCGAGCAGTCTTGCCAGGGAGACGGCTCCATAGAAGAGGCCGGCCTCGGACGGGGCTCCTACCACCGCACCTTTAGCGGAGACCGACAGAGTGTAGCCTTCGGCAGAGGGCAGGCTCATGGTTGTGTCCAGCACAAGTTTCACTCCGGGGGCGTCTGTTTCCATTCTCGGCAGCTTGTCGAGATGCCCATAGAGAACCGGCATCTCGGCTCCGTTCGCCACTATATATTTTATATCGGACGGTTTTAGGCCTTTGTCTCTGGAAAGCTCGTATGTTTTTGGTGCTGGAATCAGAGAGGGCAAGGTGGCTGCGTTAGCACTAAGACACAACACAACCGAAAGGGCAAAAGCAGAGGTTTTCATGGTATGGGGATTGGTTTATCATGTTTACGATAATAAGACACGCATGGGCGCGTTTTGTATATTATTTTTTAGAATAATCTTCGATAAGGTCACTGTTGTTGCGGAATTCAACGAATGGAATATTTTCTAAATCATGCTTTATGGCAAGGGCTATTCAAATTTGACATTGCCGAAAAACTCGGGTCTGTGGAAATCGGGAGCAGGTGTCTCTACGGGTTCCCACGATAAGAAATGCGGCATGGAGAGCAAATCTCCGCATTTATATACATTGCACGTTGCCTCCAGCTGCGAGAAGTCTTTCACTGCGTGCATGAAGAATGCCGAAGCAGGAATGACGAGCCGCAGAGACCATTGTGTCGGCGTTTTCTTTTCGGCAAATGGTTCACGCCCCAGCGAGGGTTTGCGCAGGATGGTGGATAGTACCTGTGGCGGAGCCATCTTCACTTCCTTGTTCTTGCCAAGGCGGTGGGCCATCAGAACGGTGCCTATACAATTGGTTTCGATGTTGTAGTAGCCGGCATCACCGGGCATACGGAAGAAAAACTCCACGCATGAGTCGTTCCACACCTCACCGTTGTCTTTGTCGGTGGTAGCGGCGCAGCAGTCTTCGCTCACCGAAAAGTCTATTGTCAGCGCATCGCCGCAATGACACATGCGGAATTTTACATCCGGCTTGTAAGGAAACTCTTCGGGCCAGTCGCAGAAGTCGAGATTGTGCCATGCGGCTTGTTCTATAGGTATGCGTCGAATCAGCATTTACGGTAGTTTTCGGTAGTTTCTTTGATTATTTGGCACATCTGCGGGTACTGTTCCTCCATGCTGCGTAGCAGCCGGAACTGGGCGTGGGTCCGTTGCAGATTGTGCTTGGGCGATTTGATTTTATAGTACTTGTCACCATCGATATAGTCCATCAGGAAGCGAAGCACTTGTTCGAAGGTGATGTAGATTGCCGAGAATGCCATCCAGTCGATTTCGGCTTGGGTCAGTTTGGAAGCCTGTTGCGAAAGATATCCGTCGGCATAGGCCCTGAACATTTCCAGCGAGAGGCTCACGCGGTCAAGGTCTTCGTCGTCTTCGGCTCCGGTGTTGGCATAAGTGCGGATGGCATCGCCGAAATCGTTGTGGACAGGGGCCGGCATCACCGTGTCGAGGTCTATCACGCAGAGCACATTCCCATCCTTGTCGAAGAGAATGTTGTTGATTTTGGTGTCGTTGTGAGTCACTCGTGTGGGAATTGTGCCGTCGTCGACGAGCTTGCGGTATGCCAGCATTTTGTCGCGTCGGCTTTCGATCCATCCAATTTCTTCGGCAATGTCTTTCACTCTGCCGGCAGCATCGGCACGTACCGACGCATCCCACTGGCGGAAGCGGTGTGTCATGTTGTGGAAGCCTTCGATTGTCTCGGTGAGCTCTTCGTGAAAATCGGACAGCTGGGCTTGGAAACGGCCTATTCCTTCACCTCCTTTTCGGGCGAGTGCCGGAGAATCGGCTCTGTTATAGGCCGTGGTGTCGTCGATGAAAACAGATACAGCCCAGTACTCTCCTTGGTCGTCGACAAAGAAGAGTTGTCCGTCGGCGGCGGGCACAACGGTCATCACTTCACGTGTAGGATTGCCTCCTTCGGCAAGCACTTTTTTTCGGATGTGGTCGGTCACTTTTCTGATGTTTTCCATCATGGCCGGAACATTGGGGAAAATATTCTTGTTCTTGCGCTGGAGAATATAGTCCGGGCTTGTGCCTTCGGTGCGGATGATGAAGGTGTCGTTGATGAATCCGTCGCCGAGAGGTTTGATTTCCGCTATTTTGCCGGTGAGCGAGAATTGTTGTGCTATTTCATTGAGGTTCATGGTGGTTATGGAACTTTTTCCCTTGTCGGTTGATATAGATGCCGGTGGTGAGTTTCTTAATAGCTGTCAGTTCAAGCTTACACATGGAAACATTCTATGCATATGTAAAACACTCAACAACTTTTCTGTATATTTTATTTACGATAATTTAGGTGCATTATTGTCCTCGCTGCCAAAAAAATTCTTCTTTTGTGTGACAAAAGAAGAATTTGTGGTTAAAAATTTGCATTATTGAGCGGAAAGATGTACCTTTGCAAGGTCTTTTCCGGAAAAATGCAGATAAGATGGTATGGCGATAGGCATAAAGGCTCGGCCTTCGTCGTATTCTTACCAACAGAGCCAATGTCATTCCTATGAAAAAACTCTTTACTCTATTTCTTGGATTTGCACTGTGTTCGACCATGAACGCGCAAACCGTCAGAATGCTTACAATGGGCCTCGGCACTCCCGGCCTCGACGAACCCCAGTTTATGGGCCTGAGCATTTCGCCCGATGGCAGATATGCCTGCGGCTCTTTAGATATGGCCTCGGGCTATTTCGTTGCCGACCTCGTAAACAACGATTTTATGTTTGAACTCACCGAAGACCCCGAAGGAGCCGAGCTGCGCCATGTCGACAACAACGGCCTTGCCATTGGCTACAACGGTCCGGGCGTGACCTACTCGTTCGAAGGTGTCGAAACCGTGCTCGCCACCCCGTCCGACGAATATAAATATGTGCTGGGCGAAGCCCTGACCAATGATGGCTCCATCTTGGTAGGCTCGCTTGTGGCCAAAGGCTATCTTACCTATGCTGCTTATTCCAAAGACGGCGGCGAATGGACACTCCTCCCCGAAGCCGACGAAGCCCTGCTTGGCGAATATGTCGGCACAGGCTCGGCTGCAAAATATATCAGCGGCGACGGCAAGGTTATCCTTGGCTCGATTGGCAACTTCGGCCCCGCTGTTCTGTGGACTCTCGGCGACAATGGCGAATATGTTGTTGACCCTCTCTTCAGCAAATATGTGATTATGACCGACGAAGACATGGCCGCCGGCGAAAAGACTCTCTACGGCCTGCATCCCGCCGGTCTGAGCAACAATGGCAAATATGCTCTTTTTCAAGGAACTATTGTCGAAGGCGATATACCCATGAGAGTGCCGGTTGTCTACGACGTGGAATCTAAAGAATTGACAATCTACAGCGAACCTCAGGAAATTGACCAAAACGGAACAGGGCTTCTTCCCACAGCTATTGCCGACAACGGCACCATGGTTGGAATCGTTGGCACGCAGCCTCTGTTCGAAAGCTTCGGCAGCTTCATCTGGGAAGCTGGCAAAGACCAGGCCCAGTTGTTGGGACAGGCTTTTGCAGCCTATGACGAAATGTTTGGCGTTGCCGATTCCATTGGCTACTGTCTGCCAACAGGCATGTCGGCCGACGGCCGCTATATTCTCGGCTATGGCTTCTTCATTGAAAACTTCGAAGACCCGGAATCTCTTGCCTATTTTACAACCTTCCTCATCGATGTCAAAGGCACTTCCGGAGTGGAATCGATCGAGACTGCCGGCAACGTCTCTGTTGCTCAAATCTACTCGGTCGACGGCTCTCAGCGTGCACGTCTGGCTAAAGGCATCAACATTGTGCGCATGAGCGACGGCTCTGTTCGCAAAATTGTGAAATAATCACAGAATATATTAGAACAAAAGGTGCGGTTCTGCATAAGAGCCGCACTATTTTTATTCAGGACATTAACACACAATGTTTGCCGCTTGTCTCTCCAAATAAAAATAAAAAAACTTTTTGTTCGAAAATTTTGCAGGTATGATGGAAATGTGTAACTTTGCAGCATAAACCATTGTCAAAATGAACTCGTTCTCGTCGTTTTACCAGTTTTCGTATTATTACTTTTACTTTGCAGGTAAGAGCGAGACGGTGCGGCTGTAATTGACATTGAGCAATTGAAGATATTCCAAGCACTCGTCCCGCAAAGATGAGTGCTTTTTAATTTTAATTATATGGCAGATAGCAAAAACAAACCGAGAGTGGCAATCCAGGGAGTTGCCGGATGCTTCCACGATGCGGCGGCCCGCGAGTACTTCGGCGCGCACGGCATGGAGGTGGAAACTGTTGGTTTCGATACCTTTTCTGAGCTTTTCGAGGCCGTACACTACGATGCCTCGCTGCTGGGCATTGTGGCGATCGAAAATACAATAGCCGGCAGTTTGCTGGCCAACCACGAGCTGCTGCGCACGGCCGAGGTACGCATCATTGGCGAGCATAAGAAACGGATTTCGCACGTTCTTGCCGCTCTGCCCGGCACTTCGATTGATGATGTTTTCGAAGTCAATTCCCATCCCATGGCTCTTATGCAGTGCGAGCAGTGGCTGCGGCGGCAACCGCGCATGAAGATGGTTGAGCGTTTCGACACTGCCGGAAGTGCCATGGAGATTGCACGCGACAGGCTCAAAGGCCATGCCGCTGTGTGCCCGCGTCTTGCGGCCGAACTCTATGGGCTCGACATTCTTGCCGAAGGCATAGAGACCAACAAGCGAAATTTCACTCGTTTTCTGGTGATTGCCGACCCCTTGCTTGCTGCCGAGACAGGGCCGGCTCCGACGGCAGTCGACAAGGCTTCGGTCATGTTCACATTGCCGCACACACAGGGTGCGCTGTCAAAGGTGCTCACCATACTTTCGTTCTACGACATGAATCTGTCCAAAATACAATCGACACCCATCATTGGCCGCGAATGGGAGTACCGTTTCTATGTCGATTTAACTTTTGACAATGTGGTGCGTTATCATCAGGCGATAGATGCCGTGCGGCCTCTGATCAACGACTTCCGTCTGCTGGGCGAATACTGCGCCGTTTCCGATCCTAAAAATGACACTGGAGTATGACAAAAGATATTGTACCGGCCAAGCGGCTCGATGCCGTGAGCGAATATTATTTTTCGCGCAAACTCAAAGAAATAGCCGCTCTGCGGGCACAGGGCGTTGACATTGTTTCGCTGGGCATAGGAGGCCCCGACATGCCTCCGCCACAGGCAGCGGTCGACGCTGCTGTGGAATGCTGGCGACGTCCCGACTCCCACAGCTACCAGATGACTGTCGGTCTGCCCGAGCTGCGCCGTGCCTTTGCTCGCTGGTATGCGGCATGGTATGGCGTTGAAGGTCTCGACCAGGACCGCCAGATACTGCCCTTGATAGGCTCCAAGGAAGGTGTGCTCAATATTGCCATGGCCTTCCTCAATGCCGGCGACGGTGTGTTGGTGCCAAACCCCGGCTACCCGACCTATTCCTCGGCCTCGCGGCTGGTACAAGCCGAGGTGTTTACCTACGATCTTTGTGCCGAACGTGGCTGGATGCCCGATTTCGAGGCTTTGGAGCGTCTGCCATTGGACTGCATCAAGCTGATGTGGGTCAACTATCCCCACATGCCCACGGGCACACCGGCCACAAGCGAGCTCTTCGAAAAACTCGTTGATTTCGGCCGTCGACACGGCATAGTCATTGTCAACGACAACCCCTATAGTTTTATTCTCAACGACCGTCCGCTGAGCATTCTCAACGTGCCCGGAGCCACCGATGTATGCATCGAAATGAACTCGCTCAGCAAATGTCTCAACATGGCCGGATGGCGTGTGGGCATGTTGGTGTCGAATCCGCAATTCGTGGAGTGGGTGCTCAAGGTGAAGAGCAATATCGATTCCGGCCAGCCTCGGGCTGTTATGGAAGGCGCCATCGCGGCCTTGGACAGTGGGCGCGAGTGGTACGATAAACTTAACGAAACCTATCGCCGTCGGCAGACTGTTGCAGCCCGGATTATGGACGCCCTTGGGTGCACCTGCAGCCCGGGGCAGCAGGGGCTGTTCCTTTGGGGCCGTATCCCCGACACAGAGCAGGGAGCCGAGGCTTTTGCCGATAAGGTCCTTGCCAAGGCCCGCGTTTTCGTCACTCCCGGTTTTATTTTCGGTAGTGCCGGCGACCGTTATGTGCGCATCTCTCTCTGCGCTCCCGAATCAATTTTAAACGAAGCTTTACACAGAATAGAATCATGCCTATAACAGATTTATTGCCTCTTTTTGGCGATGAGAAAATGACTTCGCCGCTTATCATTGCCGGTCCTTGCAGCGCCGAGAGCGAGCAGCAGACTTTGGACACAGCTTGTGCGTTGGCCGCAGCCGGTGTGCGTGTGTTTCGTGCCGGTGTGTGGAAACCGCGCACCAAACCCGGTGGGTTTGAGGGCATCGGGACCCCGGCTCTCGAATGGCTTTCCAAGGTGAAGGAAGAAACCGGTATGCTCGTAGCAACCGAAGTAGCCACCGAGCGTCATGTCCACGAGGCTCTCCATGCCGGTGTCGATGTGCTTTGGATTGGAGCCCGCACTTCGGCAAATCCTTTTGCTGTGCAGGAAATTGCCGACGTGCTTGCCTCTTTGCCCGACCATCGCCGCAATCAGCTCACAGTTCTCGTCAAGAACCCGGTGAATCCCGACCTTGAGTTGTGGATAGGCGCATTGGAACGCATCTATGGTGCCGGGGTGCGCCGTTTGGGTGCCATACATCGAGGCTTCACAAGCTACGGCAAACATATCTACCGCAATCCTCCAAAATGGCGCATACCCATCGAGCTGCACCGTCGCTTGCCCGACCTGCCAATCATCTGCGACCCAAGTCACATAGGTGGCAAACGCGAACTTATCGCTTCTCTTTCGCAACAAGCCCTCGACATGAATTTCGACGGACTTATCATCGAAACGCACAGCAACCCCGATGCCGCTCTGAGCGATAAAGCCCAGCAGATTACGCCCGAAGTGCTGCAGTACATTGTCAGCACACTTGTCAAACCGGAGCAATCGACTTCAACCGAAAGTCTTGCCTTGCTGCGACAGCAAATCGACCGCATCGACGACGAACTTATCGAAATTTTGGCAAAACGTATGCGTGTTGCCCGCGACATTGGCCGTTTCAAAAAGGAGCACCGCATGCCCGTAGTGCAGCCGGGGCGTTACAACGACCTGATGCAGCGTCGTGTCGACACTGCCGTGTCGCTCGACATGGATGCCGAATTTATGCGCAACGTCCTTTCGGCAATACACGAAGAATCTGTGCGCCAGCAACTTGAAATTTGTGCCGAAACACTATTAGATAAGCAGTTATGAAAATATTGATTCTCGGAGCGGGAAAAATGGGCTCTTTTTTCTGCGATGTCCTTTCGTTCGACCACGATGTTGCCGTTTACGACCGCGAACCCGAACGTCTTCGTTTCACCTACAACTGCCGCCGGTTTTCACAACTCGACGAAGTCGATGAGTTCGACCCCGACATGGTTCTAAATGCCGCCACGGTGAAATATACTCTCGATGCTTTCCGGCAGGTGCTTCCACACATTCGTCCCGGGGCTATGCTTGCCGATATTGCCTCGGTCAAGGCCGGGCTGCCGGAGTTCTATGCCTCGTCGGGGCATCCCTTTGTGTCGACCCACCCCATGTTCGGTCCAACATTCGCCAGCCTGTCGAGCCTGAGCAGCGAAAACGCAATCATCATCAGCGAGGGCGATGCGCTGGGGATAGCTTTTTTCGAAAGCCTCTACCGCCGTCTCGGCCTCCATGTCGAGACCTATACTTTCGAAGGCCATGACAAGACCATCGCCTATTCGTTGTCGGTTCCCTTTGCATCGTCGCTCGTCTTCGGCTCGGCAATGAAGCACCAGCCGGCCCCCGGCACAACGTTCAAACGCCATCTTGCCATTGCCAAGGGCTTGATGAGCGAGGACGATTTCCTGCTGAGCGAAATACTTTTCAACAAGGAATCAATAGCGCAGCTCGACCGCATCAGCGATGCCTTGTCCGAGTTGCGGGGAATTATCGCCGCCCGCGACAGCGAAGCCATGGCCGGCTTTCTCGAGCGCGTGCGTCACAACATCTCCACTCCGTAAGAGGCGGCTTGTCAATAACAGTCGAACTAACGCTGAGTGCTTGTGCATCTTTGTGTTAATAGCTCGTTCGGTGGACGCGCCATTGCGCGTCCCTACTCTTATCTACATTGATTTCGGAGGTCGTCGAGGTCTTTGGCAGAAAGTCCGGTTAAAGCGCAAATAGTAGCATTGTCCATGCCTTTGGCAATCATCTTTTTCGCTACGCTTGTTATGCCTTCGGCACGCCCTTCGGCACGACCTTCAGCACGACCTTCGGCACGACCTTCGGCGCGACCTTCGGCACGACCTTCGGCACGACCTTCGGCGCGTCCTTCGGCACGACCTTCGTCTCTGGCAGTGTCGAGCACATCGTTCTGAACCATAATCGTGTCCATGTGTTCTTCGTAAGCACGACGTTCCTTTGGAGACATCGATAAATACTGCAGTTTCTTCTTCACTTCCTGAAGGCCGGGAGTGCGTGTGTCCTCTTTCACTTTGCCGGTCTTCAGGTATGTCATCCATTCATCGAGGGGTGTTTCCGGTATCTTGTCATAGACATTTACGCGCACCAGATAATACTCCGGGAACACCTCGCGAGGAAGATGAGGCACAATTACACCGTCCTCTTTAATATTCACTAATAGGTCATTGCCTGTATGGATTCCCTTGAAGCGAGTTTGGCCATGGTAGACATAGTCATCGCCCTGCCCATAGTCGCAATAGAGGATGCTGATTGAATACACCTTTTTCACCTGGTCGTATTTCTCCCCTATGTTGATATGCTCGGTAATGGCCTTGCATGTGCCATAAAGTATACGCTGGAGATAATACAGCTGGCGGGTGAGCTGAACTTCCACTATTATGAGATGACCCTTGCTGTTTTTGGCCTTAATGTCCACTCTGTTGAATTTGTCCGATTCATTTTCCTGATTCGATTCGCTTTCGAGTAGTTCGACAATTTTCACATCTTCGCCTAAGAGGACAGAGATAAACCCTTCGAGGATTCCGAAGTTGCTTTTATCTCTGAGCATATGTTTCATTGCCCAGTCAAACCGAATATATGTGTTCTCTTGCGCCATAGCTAAAGACTGTTGATTACTTTTGCAAATATAAACCAAATTTTCCACTGACACAAATCTTGTTCATGAAATCAAGGTCTGTGCTTTACTTTTGCGATGAGCGTTTACGGAGCCATTGCGAGAGGCGTTGGCGGATTGGTGCGTCGTAGAGGCGTTCGCATGCCACGGCAAGCCCAATGGCGAGGATAAAGATGCTGACACACATCATAATGTGCGACGACAGTGGGAGCGCATCGTTTTTTACCCGCCATTCAAAGGCCATGTATATCAATGGATAGTGAGTGATGTAGAGCGGGTAGGAGATGCGCCCGAGCCAGCGGCAGACGGCGAGTTGGCGGCCACCTCCGATATTGGCCCCGGAGCCGATCATAAGCACGAGAGGGAACACCAGCAGCACGCACAGAGCTTCGTAGAGACCATTACCCCAGCCTTCTTCCCCAAGCCCGACACGCGGCATCATCAGCACGGCGGCAATGATGAGCGAGCAAATGAGGAATGACGACTGTCCCGCACGGAGCCGCCACCCCAGGCGGTAGACAAGCAGGCCGGCAAAGAAGGGGTAGAGCAGACGGGTAAACCCTACATAGAGCTGCGTCGGGTCGAGCGACCAACCTCCAATATAGGTGAAACGTTGCATTTCGCGGCCGTCGAGCATGTCGAAGAGGTCGAGATTAAGGCCAAGGTCGAGCGAGAGCATTGCTGCGAGCGCCACAAACAAACCCAACAGCCACAGAGGGAAACGGCGGATGATGGTGGCATAGAGCACATTGGCAATATATTCGAAAGCCAGCGACCATTGCGGACCGTCGAGAGGGTAGCCCTCGTCCCATCCGCGGATGTCGAGCGACTTGCCCACAGGCAGCAGCAGACAGCTCAGCACCCACACCAGCAGAAGGGTGCCTACGGTGGTGTTTGCAATGTCGGCCATGCCGAAGAAATAGAGCAGCATGCCCAGAGTTGCGCCCATCAGCACCATTGGCTGAAGGCGCACGAGGCGGCGCATGAAGAATCGTCCCACGGTAAGGCCTCGGCTCCAGCGGTCGTCGTAGGCGTAGCCGATGACAAAGCCCGACAGGGCAAAGAAAAAGTCTACAGCCAGATAGCCGTGATTGATGATTTGGAGCGACGGATGCGGGGCGTAAGCTTCGAAGAGGTGGAATGCCACCACAATCAGGGCCGCTACGCCGCGCAGTCCGTCGAGTATTTCATATCTTGGTTTGCTTGTCAGGTCTGTGTTCTTTTGGTCGCTCATGGTTTTCGTTGAGGGATGTGCGGATTAATTCAAAGTCAGTTTGAGGGCGAAGCCACCGCCGGGGGCTGCGTGGAGGGGCAGTTTGGTGCCGGCCTCGACGGTGGTGGAATAGTGGCGGAAGTCGCGTGCTATGCGGTGTGCGTTCACACCGTCGGCAAAGATGTCGGCCTCGTATGTCTTGCCGCTTTCGAGGAAACTGAGATCAAGCTCCATGTCGCGGGCATCCCAGTTGGTCATGCCGCCTATATACCAATTGTCGCCCTTGCGGCGTGCAGTGATGATATATTCGCCCATTTTGCCGGCGAGGATGCGAGTTTCGTCCCAGTAGGTTGGCACACCGGCGATGAACTCTGTACATTCGGGCTCGCGCATATAGGCCGAAGGACTGTCGCAGAGCATGTTGAGAGGAGCGTCGAACACCATGTACATTGCCAGCTGGCGGCAGCGTGTGCCCTGGCTCATAGGTTCGCTGTTGACGGGGGCATAGTTTTTCTTCGTAGCGTTTCGCATTGCGCCCTGTGTGTAGTCCATCGGGCCTGAAGCCTGACGGATGAAGGGCAGCTGAACGTCGTAAGTAACCTGGTCTACACCCTGTTTGCTCCATTTCATCTGTTCAAGGCCGTGAACGCCCTCGAAGTTGAGAACGTTGGGATAGGTGCGGTTCATGCCGGCAGGTTTGTAGCTGCCGTGGAGGTCGAGCACAAGGCCGTATTTTGCCGCCATGGCTGCGGCACGGTCCTCGAAGTCGGTCATCTGCTGGTCGTCGCGGTCCATGAAATCGACTTTGAAACCTTTGATGCCCATTTCGGAATAGTGCTTGCACACATGCTCCATGTCGCGGTTGAAGGCATAATATCCGGCCCAGAGAATAAGACCCACGTTTTTGGTGCGGGCATATTCCACAAGTTCCTCAAGGTTGATTTCGGGCACAACCTGGAATAAGTCGGCCTTCTTGTTGACAGCCCAGCCTTCGTCGAGAATCACATATTCGATGCCGTACTTCGATGCGAAGTCGATGTAGAATTTATATGTCTGATTGTTGATGCCGGCTTCGAAATCGACTCCGTCGATGTTCCAGGCGTTCCACCAGTCCCATGCCACCTTGCCGGGCTTGATCCACGAAGTGTCGGTCACACGCGATGGTTCGGCCAGGAGGTAGGAAAGTTCGGTAGAGGCAAGTGTGCGGTCGTCGTCGGCTACAACGCATACTCGCCAAGGCAGTGCGCGGGGTCCGTCGATGTGGGCAATATAGGTCTCGCGGCTCTTGACGAGGCTTTGCAACTTGTTGTGGCCGCCCTGCTGCGTTGTTTTGGGGTAGGGGGCGAACATGGCGCGAAGGGCGTTGCCGTCGGTTTTGTTAAGGTACATTCCCGGATAGTTGAGCAGACCGCTCTCCATAAACATCAGTTTGACACCGGGCACGGCTTCCACAACAGCCGGGGTGAAGATGAGGCGGCGACTGTCGAGGGCCGACAGTTTGGCTGTGGTGTAGGTGTTCTCAAATGAGTTGAAGAACTGTTTTTCGAACGAAGCACCTTCTTCGGCCTTGACGTAGGGCACAGTTGCCACGGCATCGCCCGTGAAGGTGAAACGGGCATTCTCGGCAGCAATGTCGAGAGGCTTTTTGCCGGTATATTCAAAGCGGTAGGCCACGCCGTCGTCGTAGGCGCGGAAGTCCACATTCCATTCGCGGTCGACTTTGAGGGTAAGGCTGTTATATTTTTCGGCAATTGACGTAGAGCGATAGAATGGCGAAGGCACAGTGCCATCTACTTTGCCTTTGCGAGCCGAAACACCTTTGAGAGATGTGCCTATGCTTTTGCCGCCGGCAATGTCGATAGAAATAGGTGTCTGTTCGAGCACGGTGCGGCCGTTGAGGGCTATGGAGTAGGCCAGTTTGTCGCCGGTGTTGACAGTTACGGTGATTTTGCCGTCGGGAGAGCTGAGGGTCTGGGTCGATTGTTTGGCGCTCGCTGCCGATACCGTCAGCAGCGAGGCCAAAGTGATGATGCTAAGTTTGTTCATAGATAGATTGTTATAGTGCGCTCTTTATACCTTCCACAAGTTTGCTGTGGTCGCGGAAGTCGGGATGGCCAGTTGCTTTACCGTTGCGGTCGACAAGGATATAGAATGGAATCCCGTCGACATCGAACTGTTTGCGAATTGTCTGTATCTGGTCGCTGTTCACCATGTGGTGTATGCCTTTTATGTCGGGAATCATCTTCAAATATTTGTTGAGTTCCGACGATTCGTCGGCGATATAAATCCACACAATGTCGTCGTTTGCAAGTTCGCCGCTTTTGAGGGGCTCGTTTGCTTTGAGGGCGGCACGGCAAGGCCCGCACCAGGTGTTCCACAGGTCGACGAGCACCACCTTGCCTTTGTAAGGCTCGACGATTGCTTCAAAAAGTTTGTCGTTGTCGGCATCCGGAAGCTTGGCAATTAGGTCGGCGGAAGCCTCGATTGCTTTCAGAGCCTCGGCGTTGCGTTTGACGGCTGCGTCAGCATAGAAGGGCGAAGACATCTTTTTGGCCTCGTCAATCTGCGTTTCCGAGAGCTGGCCTTTCGAAGCGTCCTTGTATAGTTTGGTAAAGGCATAAAGCTCTGCCGCCTGTTTCGATGGCACATATTTGCTCCAGTCGGTCTGGAAAGCCTCGTGCATTGTGCTGCTCATGGGCAGATAGGGGTTGTCGAGGTTCACAGCTTTGGCCACCCGGGCATAGTGTTCGTCGCCGAGTTCGCATTTAATCGAATCGCGAGCATCGGCATTGCGTTCGTTCCTATGTGTGTAGTAGAATGAATTAGCCAGTACGTGTTTGGCATTTGCCAGGCCGGAGAGTGTGTTCAGGTCGAGGTCGGCAAGTAGGTATTGCTTGATGTTTTCAGGAAGTTCTGTAGAAGCCTTGATAGAATCAGCCATTTCATTGTGCATTGCAATGAGCTTGTCGGTAAATTCGTCGGCATCGAGCTTCCAACTGAATTTCTCCGGGTCGAAAACGCTGAGTTCATATTTGTTGATTAGTGCGGAATTTTGGTTCAGTGCGGCAAGCGAGCCGTTGTCGTAGGTACTTGCAGGAAGTCTGAAATTTTCGTCGCGACGGTTCATCTGTGCGGTGACGGAAATTCGAGGGTCGAGAAGCATTTCAACATTTTCTCCTGGAAGAACGGTGATGCCTGTCGGCCAATATGGAGTGAGATTGTCGAGGCTGGCCATTATGGTTGTCGGCCCGTAGATGGTTTTGATGAGCGTGGCAGTGCCCGAGCCGTCGAGTTTGAGACTTTCGGTGTTTTGGCCGGCCATGTCCAGCATCACCACTTCGAGCTTGTTGCCATATTCGGGATTGTAGTCAAGCACCTTAAATGTTATTGTCGATTCCTCGGCTTTCATCTCGGGCTTTAGATTGATTGTCGCCAAGTCTTTGTTTATGAATGATTTTGGCAGGCTTGAGGGGTATCCCTGCATGTCGACTGTTTCACCGCTGACATCAATTCCCCATATCCTCCAGCCATCGTCAGTACCTTCGGTAAAGTCGATTTGTTGTGTTGACAGAGGTATCGCCGGGAAGGTGAGTTTGAATTCTGTCTCCCCGCTCTCGGGCATGATGAATTGTTCGTCGGGTGTTATGCCGTCGGCCGTGAGCATGGCATATTCCTTGCCGTCGGCCACAATTTTGCTCGTGCCGGCAATGCGAATCCACCACCCGGGACGGAAATTGACGTTCATGGTCAGAACGGTGTTCGAATCGGTGAGTTCCACCTTTTTGACATCGAGGTCAGTTGTGTTGACGGCAGCCATAGCCGGCATTTCGATGGTTCGTTCCTTGGGGCTTGAGCAAGCGCACACCAGAAGAGCGGCAGCCATGCACATGGCAAAGAGTTTTTTCATTGTATTGTTTTTTTGGGATTTATCTGGATTAATCCTGATTAATCGGGTTTAATTGGGAATAATCGGGGTTGTTTTTTACCAGTTGCCGAGGGTGGCGTTGAAGATTAGTTCCACGAGTTCTTTGCTGATTTCTTCGCAGAGCTGGTCCTGCACGTCGGTGAGCATTTCTGTGGCCGGGAAATCGCGATAGGCCGAGAATGTCTGGTCTAAGTCTTTGCCCTCTTGTTTGCTGTCGGTATATTTTACGCGGACGGTGATGGTGAGGCGCGTCTGCGAGGCGTAGGCATCTTCAGTAACGGCCTGTGGCGAGAGGCTGTAGCCTGTAATTTCGCCGTCGATTTGCAGGTCGGCTCCTTGGTCGACGGTGCGCAGACGGGTGTTGCGGTCTATATAGTCGAGCAGGGCATTTTGGAACATCTGCTGCAGCGGAGGGTAGACAAGGGCTGCGCGAATGGGAAATTCGCCAACGCCCACTGTTTTATAGATGTTATAGTCTATTGCCGAGCCGTTCATGGTGAAAGTCACCTTGCATGCCGGCATGGCGGCGACAAGGCAGAGAGCTGTGAGGAGCGGACGGATGAATTTATTCCATGCCATATTCTTTGATTTTGCGGTATAGTGTGCGTTCTGAAATCTGTAGTTCGGCAGCTGCGGCTTTGCGTCGGCCTTCGTTACGTTCGAGAGCCCGGCGAATCATCTCGCGTTCGTTGTCTTCGAGGCTCGCCGGCGGTTGCGGCGAGCGGACTATTGCCGTTGTCGGAATCCGTGGCTGCTCTGTCACTTCGGAGTAGCTCACCTCGCTGCATGGCGGTGCGGCGTTGGTTTCCACTTCCTTGGGGTGTACCATAAGCGAGGAGTGAAAGGAATTTTTTGCCATTTGCTGCTGAAGTTCGTCGATTCGGCTCTGCAGGTTGAAAATCATGCCGAAAAGCATTTCACGTTCGCGCTGGTAGCTGTGGAGGTCGCCTCCGGCCACGGGCATATACGAGGTGTTGACCGACGGCAGATATTCTTCGAGCGTGCTTACCGATATTGTGTTTCCGCCCTCGAACAAGGCTAATTGCTCTACCACGTTTTTGAGCTGGCGCACATTGCCCGGCCAGCGGTAGTGGCGCAGTGCGTCATCGCTTTCTTCGGTGAAACTGATGGAGGGCATGCGGTAACGCTCCGAAAAATCGGCGGCAAATTTGCGTGTTAGCAGTCGTATGTCCATGCCTCGGTCGCGGAGCGGAGGCACATGAATCTGGACCGTGGACAGACGGTAGTAGAGGTCTTCTCGGAACTTGCCCTGCGACACTGCGGCAAGGAGGTCGACATTTGTAGCGGCAACGATGCGCACATTGGTTTTCTGCACCGTCGACGAACCCACCTTGATATATTCGCCGCTTTCGAGCACGCGCAGCAGGCGTGCCTGGGTGGTGAGAGGCATTTCGGCCACTTCGTCGAGAAAAATGGTGCCGCCGTCAGCTTCCTCGAAGTAGCCTTTTCGCGAATCCACAGCCCCGGTGAAGGCGCCTTTTTCATGTCCGAAGAGTTCGGAGTCGATGGTGCCTTCGGGGATGGCACCGCAGTTGACGGCTATGTATTTAGCGTGCTTTCGGGCACTGTAGGCATGGATTATCTGTGGAAAAAACTCCTTGCCGGCACCACTCTCGCCGGTGACGAGCACCGACAGATCGATTGGGGCCACGCGAAGGGCGCGTTCCACTGCCGCCACCAGGGCTGGGGCGTTACCGATGATGCCGAAGCGTTGCTTGGCCTGCAGAACTTGAGGAGGTATGGTTGTCGAACTTTCTTTCATCAGAGAGCAAAGTTACAAAATTTTGGCCAAACCTCCAACGGCTGCTACCACTCGTAACTTATTGATGCGCCGAAGTTGTTGAGGCTCACCGAGTTGGAATCGCGGTAGTAGTTGTTGTTCGATGTCAGCAACTGGTAGGTGATGCCAATGTTGAAGGCATGCCTTGTGTCGCCGGCCTTGACAGGCATACGCACACCTATTGTAGGTCGCAGGTAGAACTGTGTGCTGTTGCTCATACATGCATCAGCCATGCGCAGATAGCCGTTGCCCACCATCCATGCGGCACCAAGTCTGATGTCGGCAAAGAACGAGGTGCTCTCGCGGCTGCCGATGTTGAAGCGGAAGTCGCTGAATAGAGGAATCATCACTTTGGTCTTCTTGTTGTCGCGGTCAAGATAGCCGTAGTCGGGATCGTTGTCACGCAGCGAAGGCTGCTGTGCCATGGCAATGTCAACTCCCACTCCCACGCCCATGTAGAACCACGAGTTGTACTGAAAGCCCTGGCTGGTGGAGAAGTCGATGACATTGGCGCGGTTGTGTCCCACGCCTGCGAGGCCCGAGATTTCGACAAAACCCTTGTAGTTGGCCGAACCCGATAGGGCCGGACGCAGAAGTTGTGGCAGCTGGTTGGCAATTTCATAGTACTGTCCGCGGGCTGTAAACGTGGCAGCGGCTGCAAGGATGAGGCTCAAAATACAGAATCGTTTCATTGTTGTATGTAATTGAATTGCCTAAGTTACTAAAAATATAACAAACCGACAAGAAAGATGTTTTTTTTACGGCTCCGGATAAAGGTGATTGATAAAATCATCAACCATTGACATGCGTAAGGTTAAAGTGTGTTAAAAATTTTTTGGGGGGGGTATTTTTTTTACGTATTTTTGCGACGAAAACAAGAAAGGATATTTTTTACAAGGATTATACATTAAATCTAATAATAAGGATTAGGAATAGTCGACCCCTCGGCTGTTATTAATTAATTTGAGATTATAAATCATACCGCTTATAATGGATGGTGCCGTTGGCAGCTTCCGTGTAGTTAGCTCATATTTTGCATGAAAAAGGTGACTCTTTTTTTGACCTTTGCCATGATGGCTTCTTTGTTGGTTAAAACGGCGGCACAGACCGTGGCAATGAAGACCAACGCATTAGCGTGGGCCTCCACAACTCTTAACTTCGGAGCGGAAGCTGCTGTGTCACACCGGCAGACCGTTCAGATTTTTGGCGCTCTCAACCCCTGGACTTTCTCGGGCGACAAACGGGCGCGTTTCTGGACTGTGCAGCCTGAATTGCGCCATTGGTTCTGTGAAGCTTTTAACGGACACTTCCTCGGTGTACATGCACTTGGCGGCGAGTACAACGTGCGCAATGTCGACCTGCCTTTCGGCACCCTCCCCAAAACAGAAAAGGGTCGGCACTACGAAGGCTGGTATATAGGTGCCGGTCTTACCTACGGCTACCAGTGGATGATTTCGCGCCATTGGAACATAGAGGCCTCCATCGGTCTGGGCTACGCCTACAGCCCCTATAAGCTCTATGGCCGCTGCGACCGTTGCCTCGACCGCAAGCACCGCAATTACGTCGGTCCGACCAAGGCCGCTTTGTCTGTCCTTTATATTTTCTGATTGCCGCCATGAGAAAGATTATTTCCATCATTTTTGCTGTGGCTATGGCACTGACCGCCGGAGCTACAGATGCACGCAACGAGGCTGCTCCTACAGGTATTATTGTCGATTCGGTTGTAACCGGTGTTGCAAACGGCAAGCTTTTTCTTGATATGACCTTGCGTTTCGATTCACTCCGTGTGACATCGAACCGCCGCATTGTCTATACGCCCGTGCTCACCGGCATCGACAGCATCGGCGAGGCCGCGTTCACTCCACTGATGGTTAACGGACGCCGTCAGCACATCAGCTTCGAACGCAACAGGGGCGATTTCGAGGGGCTCGAGATTCGACGCCACGACGGTAAGCCCCAGAGCTTCGACTACTCCGCTTCAGTCGACTATCAGCCATGGATGGAGCATGCCTTCCTGACGCTCTCCAACGACTACTGCGGATGCGGCGACATTCTGGACCGCCGCAAGGACACTCTCGATGTAATCGACCGCCGTAGGCCACAACTCTTCTTCAAGCCTCTTACCTGCTATGTCGAGCCTAAAGCCGAGGGAATCAAGGACCGCAGCGAGAGCGGAAGCGCATTTATCGATTTCCGTGTGAACCGCACCGAGATTCGCCCGGATTATCGTCGCAACACCGTGGAGCTGGCCAAGATTATATCAACCGTCGACCTTGTCAGGAACGATTCGAACGTAACAATAACCGCTATCGACATCCACGGATATGCTTCGCCCGAAGGTCCATACGCCAACAACGTGCGTCTTGCTCAAGGCCGTGCCAAGGCTCTGGCCGACTATGTGGCAAGGTTGAGGAACTTCGACCGTTCGATTTTCAACGTTGCCTCGACACCTGAGGACTGGGACGGACTGCGACGCTATGTGGCCGATTCGCTGCACCTCGACAACACTCAGGGCTTGCTTGCCGTAATCAACGACAGCACGCTTGCTCCCGATGCTCGCGACCGTCGACTCAGGCAGCGTTTCCCCGCCCAGTATGCCTACTTGCTTGAGAACGTCTATCCGGCACTGCGACACTCCGACTATACCGTCCACTACACTGTGCGTGCCTTCAACCTCGAAGAGGCGCGTCGCATCTTTGTCGATAAACCGGGGCAGCTAAGCCTTCAGGAGCTTTTCCTTGTGGCTCAGAGCTATCCTGCAGGAAGCGACGAGTTCAACCGAGTGTTCGACGTGGCTGTGCACCTATTTCCAAAGGACCCCACGGCAAACCTAAATGCCGCCATCAATGCCGCAAACCGCCACGACATCGTTTCGGCTGAGCAATACATTGAAAAAGTGCCCGATTGCGAAGAGGCCCGGCAAGTGCGCCGCGCAATCGATTTAATCCGAGAGATAAACAAACAAAATACTAATCATTAATTTCTTACAAACGATGAAATTCAAATCACTCCCGTTCATCGCAGCCGCCGCAATGCTCTCGCTGGCATCTTGCAGCAGCGACGAACCAGCTCAGAATCCCGGCTCAGAAACCGGAACGAGCTACCTTAATGTGAGCATCAATCTGCCTTCTGTCGATGCTGACGGAAGTCGTGCCGAGGGCGATCCCTATGAAGGTCAAGGAAACGATCATTTCGACGACGGCGAAGCAAGTGAGTACGCTGTCAACAAGGCACATCTTGTCATTTTCCAAGGTGATTCCGAAGCGGAAGCCGTGGTTAAGAATATATACGAAATGACCACTCTCAAACCTTGGAATCAGCAAACCACTATCGGAAATGTTACAACGACAGCTCAGACAGTGCAAAGAATCAATGACGCTCCTGCAGATAACCTCTGGGTACTTATTGTTCTCAATGACAATGATGCTAATACTCATTTCGCCAAGGGCACTAAATTCTCCAATCTTACCGGAGTGGCTAGCGATATGGACTTCACCGCAAACGGTATCTTTATGACCAATGCACCTCTCTATAAAAACGAAAAAGCACAGACTCTTGTTAAAATAGCGAAAGAAGATATAAAGAGCACTCAGGAAGCTGCTCTGGGTTCGACTGCTATTAATGTCTTTGTAGAGCGTGCTGTGGCAAAAGTACAGGTTGTTGATAAGAATACAGCCGGAACAACAAACAAAATTGAGAATCTTCCATTTGACAACGGCGAAGGTGCAGCAGACCGAAAGAACTACACTGCAACCATTACTAAATGGGCTATTGACCTTACAAATAACAAATCGTATCTTGTGCGCAATGTCAGCGACTTTGATTCCTGGAAAAATCTTGCATCTAAAGTGACAGGAGCTAAGACGGGAACTCGTTTCTATAGTTCTTCCTCAGAACGCATATTTTGGGCTAAAGATCCCAACTATAATACTTATCCGGCTGTAGGAGACTTATACAGTCTTGTAAATGATAAGAATAAGGATACTAAATTTACTACCGATCCCGGGAAATATGTCTATTGCCGTGAAAACACATTCAATGTAGCGCACCAGAATCGCGATGAGACCACACGTGTCATTCTGAAAGCCGAATTCAAGGCTGAAGGAGAAGACAAAGCATCTACATTCTATACATTCGGACAGTCCAATACTATCTACAACAAAGAAGGTCTTCGTAACTACATTATTAGCAAGGCTGTTGAGCTGCTTGAGGATAAGAAAGACCAGGCTAAATATTTTGTCGACGGTACCGAAACTGTATCCAAAACACGTGGTAAACATAAACTTTCGCCGGCTGATGTAAAATATGGCGAAACGAAGGAAACAGCGGTAGCACTTTCGGAGACCGAAATCCAGATTCTGAATGATGCTTTTGGTAGCGATGCAGAGGGTAAGAACATCAACACCTATCTGAACGGTGAATGTTTCTATGTGGCACGTGTTCAACACTTTGGCGAAACGTATACTCCCTGGATTCCCGGTTCGGCAGCTTATGGTACTGAAGATGTCGATGATAATTATCTCGGCCGTTACGGCGTGCTCCGTAACAACTGGTATTCTCTCGAAGTTTCAGGCATCAAGTCGCTGGGTAAACCTGATGTGCCAGAGGCTCCTTCAACCCCCGATGATGAAAATAATTACTATATCAGTGTGCGTTGCAATGTTCATTCATGGGCTAAGCGAGTGCAGAATGTAGTTCTCTAATTTTAGGCTAAGATTACTTAAAAATGACCTCCGGGGCATACTTTTAAGGCCCCGGAGGTATATAAACCAATCGAAAATGACAGTAAAAAAACGCATATTGCCCCTGTTTGCAGCCCTGGCGGTGGCTGCGAGCGGATGCTCGCTGATGCACGACGACCTCGAGGAGTGTCCGTCGGGCGTAGATCTGAAGTTTGTCTACGACTATAATATCGACCGCGCCGACATGTTCCCTGCCCACGTGGGCGCTGTCACTGTCTATGTCTTCGACGAGCAGGGTAAGTTCCTGACTTCTAAAGAGGAATATAACACCGCCACCAATCGTCCGCTTGCCTCGCCGCTCTACACTATGCACCTCGACCTTGAGCCGGGCAAGTATAGCTTTATAGCCCTCGCTCACCAGCGCAGCTACAACGAATGTCTTGCAGGCAAGGGAGCAAAATATCGACGCACAGTACTCAACACCACACATGCCATGACAGACCTTGGCGTGACCTTAGACCGCACAGAAGGCTTTGTTGATTCTTCGGCCCCGCTCGACACACTGTGGCACGGCATGGGTGCACAACCCATAGTGGTTCGCGACATGGAGGCGGCATCGCAGACCATCAGCCTGATGCGCGACACCAAAAACCTGACAGTGAGCCTTCACAACCTTGACGCTCCAGCCAATATCGACATTCAGGATTTTGACATTTCCATCACCGCCGCAAACGGCAAGATAGGCTACGACAACACACTGCTCGACGACGAAGCTCTAACCTATACCCCCTACGCTCTCTGGAATACTGAGTTCGGCACAGCCGGACGTGCCGAGGGCGAAACCACCGACGACACCGACCACCTGGAACGCACTGCGCATGCCGCGCTGGCCTTCAACCGCATAATGCACTATCCGGCGGCTGCCGACAACGCCCGAAACGCCATGCTCACCATCACCAACCGCACCACGGGCAAAACCGTGGCCCGTATCAATCTGCCCGACTGTCTGGCTCAGGGACGCGGAGCATTTGAGCATCTCAACTACTCACCGCAGGAATTCCTCGACCGCGAGCACGACTATAAACTTGATTTCTTCCTCCGTGGCGACACGTGGCAATATGTCGAGCTGTCCATCTCTGTCCTCGCCTGGTCTAAACGTATACAGAACATAAAACTCTGAAACATGCTGTCATTGCTGCGATATATTGCATTTTGTTTGGTCTTTGTACTGTGCCTGCTGGCCGGCGCATGCTCTGACGGTTTGGGCTGCGACGCTCCCATTCAGCCCGGCACTCTGACGGTGCGCCTCGTTACGGGCGCCGTCGGGGGGCTGTCGCGTGCCGACATTCCCGCGAGCCCCGACATGCTGTCGCCGGCCACCGATGATGAGCGGCGAATCAACGACTTGAGGCTCTATGCCTTTCCCGTCGACGGCGGCGAGCTGCTCAAAGTGGCTCTAACACCGCTGCCAACTGTGGCAGAGACTGCCGATGAACAGTATAAAAACTATGTGATAGAGAATGTCAAACCGGGCAAATACCGCATATATGTCATCGCAAATCAGCCATCTTGTGCCGATGTGACAACCGAAGCCGCCCTCAAGAAACGGCTGCTCACCTATTCCGTAAAAACATTGCCCGTGCCGGGCAGTCTGCCCATGGTCTTCGAACCTCGCGAGACAACCGAAATTGGTCCCGCCGGCACCGATGTGACGGCCAATCTGCAGTTTACATGCGTCAAGGTGCGATATAATCTTATTTTTGACAAAGTCAACAATAAGACCACGGCGCAAAATTTCGGTGAGACAGGTCTGCTCATTTCGTCCATCAAGGGCGAAAGTCTCACAGCCTCCACCCACCTGGTGCTTGGCGGGGCCATGAGCGACATCAATTCCGGTGATTCCTTCACGGCACCTCTCGCTGCCGGACGATATTTTGCCTCCTGGTCCGAAAACCAGAATGCTTCGGCCGACGAGGATGTGATTGCTGTCAACGGCACCGATGTACCCTCAAGCTATGCCGACCGGTGGGTCTACCAGGGCACGCTCTATCTGCCCGAACGCTATCTGAGCAACGACGAGGGGCAGTCTGTGCTCACCATCGAGGCCATCACAGTCGACAAAACTCTTGCTCCTGAGGACGACGGCAGCGTCGCTCCATCGCTCCCATCGGGCTCTAAAAACACCTACCACATACCGCTGGGCCACAAGAATGCCGACGACCAGCCACGTCAGTTTCCTCGCGGCACCTACTACGAAATTATCGGCCGCATCGAGACCACGGAATTCACCGAGTACCAGACCGAGGTTCATGTCCGCGACTGGGTGCCGGTGGCTATGGCCGATTTTAGGCACACTACCCTGGCTGTGGATAAAACCAGGGCCAAAGTGGGCTCGCTTACCTACGATTCCATATGTTATGTGTCGAACGCTCCGACGGTGGCTATGGGATGCGACGATAAGATTGACGACAAACCCGTTATTGTGCAGTACAATCACAATGTGGAAAAAGGCATCCTCACTTTCCGCATCAACCCCGAAATCCCGGTCAGTGCATTCCGCAAAGGTTCCGAATTCCCTCCCCAAGGCTCGACCAAAGTGTGGATTCAGGCAAACAACCTACGCAAGTACCTCGACGTGGAATATGACGTTACGCCCATGTTCATTGTAAAGCCTCTCGACGTAACAATAAACTGGCTCGAGAACGAAACTGCGAGCCCCACCTACATCAAGACTTTCGCCTACGAAACCAATCTTGGCGGGGTGTCCTTTATCGACCATGACTCGTTGCCCTTCACCCTCACACAAGGTTCTTCACAGGTCGAAATCCACTGTGCCGACCCTACAAAGTCAATAGGAACATTCACTGTCACAGCAACTTGCAATCCTGTGCATGAAGAAGTACATGTGTTTTCTGTCGGACCTCGCGATCCTGATTTTGAATCCTTTAACCGTCAGATCCATGTAACCGTCAAACCACCGGTGGGCAACTACCGCATCCTTTTCCGCGCAATCAACGACCGTCAGGGTGCTCATAATGGTGATGGGTATCTTGTAACCTTTGCAACCCCGTTAACAGAGGGAGGTGACGATAACTGGGACGACGGATGGTCGGGTAATCACAATATTTATGTCTACACCCAAATTGGAGAGACTCTAAGTGGTAATATTCCCAAATATTATGTATGGCTTTTTTCAAAACAATGGCCCGGCGATGAAATGACTAAGTCTTCCTTCCCCGGATGGTACTTGAAAGAAATTGACTCCAACGCAAAAGCTACAAATAAAGAAGCCACAGGCTATCCTGAATCGGAGAAAAATATCAAGCCCGGCGAAACCCTGCTGATGTTTAATGCAAATACACCCGGAAACGAGAATCCCGGTACCGCACGTCATCGTTGTACACACCATCTCGACCCGGGTCTGCAGCTTTTCGACTACGAAGACCGCGAAGGCTGGATTCTGTATGACCCTTTGATTCAGATGCCATATTATACTGTTTTTGACAGCCGCCCTGAGATACTAAATGTGAACTATACTATATACGCAACCAAAAGACCTGTTAGATGGTATAGAAACTATGGAAAGGCTAATGATAACGGAGTTTTTACCGTTGGTGCAAATATTATCGCAGAAGCCGGACAAGATGCTGACGGAACAATTTGGTATAAGACAAGTGGCATGGTGTTCAAAGCGCCCGAAGGTCAATATGACAAGTATATAACAATAGTCTTTGAAGATAATTCCGAAAGTATCATGTTTGGAGGTGCCAACTATGTCGATGACCAAAACAATAGCTCGGGGTCGTACAATAACGGCATTTGGAGCCATTCCAAGCCGAATTTATCGGCAGTGCCCAAAAATGTGGTGTACTACAAGGATACCAATAACTGGGGAAAGGTAAATGCCTACTGCTGGACTGGTGCTTCCAACAATGGATGGCCTGGTGAGGAAATGACAAATATTGGTTCCGGCTGGTTTAAAATTGAAGTCGATGCTATGTATGAAAAAATAATATTCAGCAATGGTGGAGCTAGTCAGACCAAAGACCTTGTGCTGAGTAAAGGAGACAGTTACTATGATGTTAAAGGCATAACCTCAGAACGCCCATAAGCAATGATACGAAGACTAATATCTATATTTATGATGGCCGTGATGTTTGCGGCGTGTAGCGATGACAGCGGGGTGTTCGACCTCGGCGGCGATGGCGATGAGTTGACGCTGACATTGCGTCTGCCGGGCTTTGCCGTCGGCTCGCGTGCCGTCGACGAAAACGCTATCAACGACTTACGGGTTCTCTTTTTCAATGCCGATGGCTATATCTTTGAGGATGTGGTTGACCCTCAGAAAATTACAGGAAAACATCCCGATTATCAAGTGACACTGGCGGTTCCTCCTTCCGCTTCGAGAGTCGAACTGGTAGCCAACTATGGTAAGGCTGTCGGAGGAACACCGTCGGCAAGCTCTGTCGAAGGCCTTCCTGACAAGAACATAGTGATGTGGGGCGCAATCACTGTTGAGGATCTCAAAAAAGCCTCGCCCAAGATTTACTTGCTGAGGGCAAGTGCCAAAACCACAGTGACGTGCACTGCTGCCGATTTCACCATTAGCGAGATAATCCACTACGGCGCATCGACATCGGGAACGCTTGCCCCCGAAACAGAGGGTGTGGTAAATATTCCCGGGGGTGTGACAACCGAGGGCGAACGCCTCCTGGATGTCGGCACGCCATATTATTTCTACGAAACCGAGGCTGGCAAGTGCTATATCCTCATTCATGGTTCCTACCGGGGCACGGAGGGATGGTATAAGGCCGCATATATCCCGGCCTCAGATCCAGCCGGCAAGGAAATTGCTCTGTTGCGCAACCATCACTATCAGTTCAACATTGCTGAAGTAAACGATTTTGGTTGGCCCACGAAGCAGGAAGCGATTGTTGCAAAGCCCGACAACCGCATGATTGTCGACCTCAAAGACAACAACGAAGCCATCTATAATATGATTGCTTGCCGCGACTACGAACTTGGAGTGAGCAAAGATGTAGTTGTCGCTGCCAACGCTACTGAAGCAGTGATTGATATTCTCACTTCATATCCTGACGGAACCTATGTGCTTGACTACGACTTAAAAGGAACACCGTGGGTGAAATCTTCAATACAATCCGGGGTGGAGATTGTTCAATCCGACACGCAGTCAGAAGCTCGTCATTACAAAGTTAGTTTCACTATAGAAACTAACTTGCTTTCCGAGGAAGAACGTGAGTTCACCGTCTCTGTCCGCTCCGGCGACCTTAGCCGGACCGTGAGAATTGTTCAGGAAGGTACCGACCTCAAGCGCGGACGCAAGGCGTATATCCACAATCTCAACGGTAACGCCTCAGAGCAGGACTATTTTGCGTTTATTGACACCGAACTGCAAGGCGCTACGGAGGAAGCCATGACTCTTGAACGCAATAACTGCCTGCATTTCAGGGTGTATAATAATCAGTACTATTACACAATTCCATATAAGGATGGCGATGTTGTCAACATAGCCGAAGGTGCCGGCCGTTTCTCGGTTGTCCGCGATGGGAGTAACTGGAAAGTAAGCTCTTTGGGGAATGATAACTATGCGCTGTGGGAAGGTAAATTTGTCATAAGCAACAGCACGGATAATAATAGATTAAGCTATGACGTATGCCATCGCGGCCTCTTCCATAAACTTGGCGGCAGCTATCAGATTGAAGGACCCGGCGAGAGCGTAGTGCGCAAGGGATGGTTCTACTACGAACAGGTCAGCATTATTGGCGAAGACGGAAAGACATATCACATATTGGATCGTAATATGGGAGCTTCTTCCAACCGACCTTACTCGGTTTCGTCGACGCTCTATTCTGAAAATTCCGACGCAAGAGGCGGCTACTTCAAAATTGCTGAAACAAGGTTTGATAACACACTTATAGAAGGCATCGCTCCCGAAGGATTCGAGGTGCCGGCGGCCTACCATCTGCAGCAGTTGCCGGTGAATCTGTCCAACAATGTCGATGCAATACCTAATATTGCGGTCAGCGATGGTGCTTTCGGCTATATCACCTTGCCGATTGCGGGATATATGGAAGGGTTTGTGCACAAGGACGAGGCACATACGTGTCTGTGGTCTAAATCGCTTTTGTCCGGCAACCAAGGTTTTTCTGAAGACTCCGAAGAATATGGATGGTGGTTCCGTTATCTCGACCTCTATGGCGAGCGCAACACCCTCGGCAATACCCGAATTCGCACACGAGGCGGCGAACCGAGAGCCATGACCGTGCGCTGCCTGCATGGTCCGGAAGTTCCTGATGGTTGGGATATCCCCGACCCGGGCACAAACCGCAAACGAATAATTGTACGAAATGCACCATCGGACGGTTTATCGTGCCAATGGGATAATAGCCCCTTGGCAGGTAATCCGAAGATGTATCAATATGGATTGACAAGTGTATATTATGATGTGCCGGTAACTATGAATAATATCAAATTCAGTCATAACAATATTGAGACCACAGTAGATATTTCAACAATAACTGACTATACTTACGTAAACGACAATTACTATAAACCGACCACATCAAATTAACTGTGCACTTCCGAATGTGTGTCACCGCTCAACCAGCCAGTCGGTGATGGTGCGCGTTTGGGTGGAAAAGTTGACACCGATTTTCACCACTTGGCGACCGTTGGCAGCGAATGGTTGAGCGTAGTCTTTGGCATTTATTTGGTTCAGAGCTTCCTGAGCTGACTTGTCTATTTTAAGTTCTATGATGTAGAGGTATTGCTCCGTTTCGAGGAGCATGTCGATGCGGCCTGCGGAGGTGGCATATTCGGCTTTCACCTTGATGCCTAAGAGCAGTACGAGCATCAGCATGACGTTGTGAAGATTGCGCTCGTTGTGTAGTTCCATCTGGTAGGGTACGGCGGCAAAGAGGCTCTGCATACGTTTCATGAAGTCGTCGACTTTACCACTTTTCAACTCCTTGACAAACTTGTAGATGAAAAATTCGGTGTCTCCGTTATGGACGTTGGCATAGCGTGGCAGAAGGTATCCGAGAAAACCTTCTTTCACTTCCTGATTAGGCAGTCCGAGGGTGAAGATGCCGCTGTCGAAGTCTTTGATGGTGAGATAGCCTGTCTGGTAGAGCAGCGCCACAGGATTCGGGTTGTCGAAGTCGAGACCTTCGAGCATTTGTTGGCTACACTCTGTTTCGAAAAGGTCTTGTAGATTGACTTGGAAACGCTTGAGTTGCTGTTCGAGAAGCGTTGGCATGCCCGACTTAATCCAGTAGTTTTGCATGTCGCAACTCTCCATCACGTTGAGTAAGGAATATGGATTGTAGATGTCGGGGCAACGTTTGGCAAAATGGTAACCATCATACAGTCGTTTGAGCTGGTCGTGAACATCCCGGGCCGTGCTTCCTTCTTTTTCGGCGATAGCTATCATGCCGGGCTGAAAATTGTCTGCAAGTTCTTTCTCGGTGATGCCGCAGATGTCGGCATATTGGTCGAGGAAGGTGATGTCGGTAATATTATTAAGACCCGAGAACACTGACAGATGAGCAAAACGACTCACCCCGGTGAGGAAAACCATACGTATAAATTCGGCGCTGCTTTTTAAATTGGAGTAGACCGCGGTGAGCTGTTCGCGGAAGTGATCGAACAGTTCGCTGTCGTGGAGGTTGTTGACCAAGGGTTTGTCGTATTCATCGACAAGAATTATTACACCTTGCCCGGTCTTTTTATATGCCGCTTCGATAACATTCTTGAATCTTGCTGAGATATTGTCGGATGGGAAGGTAATGTCGTATTCTTTCTCCCAGCTACTGATGACATTATCAAGTATTTGGTCAAGGGATTCTTTTTGCCTATATGATTCAATGTTCAGATCGAGATAGAGCACCGGCCTGGGTTGCCAGTCCCAGTTCATGGTGTAGGCATAGAGACCCTTGAATAAGTCTCGTTTACCTTGAAAAAAACATTGCAGCATGGACAGAAAAAGACTTTTGCCGAAACGCCGCGGACGCCCGAGGAAGTAGTACTTACTGCCATGGCTAAGTAGTTTTTCCACATAGTGAGTTTTGTCGATATAGAGGCAATTTCTCTTTCGAAGAGAAATGAACGACTGCTCGCCAACCGGGTATCTTATAATCTTTTCCATGTTGTCTGATTTTTGTACAAATCTATGAAAAAAATATCAACAAAGCAAATGTAGTGTGCTGCGAGTTTGTTCAGTCTGTTGGAGAAATAGTGCGGCCGGAAGTCGAGGACTTCCGGCCGCCGGCTATGATGAATGAAATGGAGGGTTATGCTTTGACAGCTTTGGCACTCGCGGCTTTGCGGCGCGAATCGGTGAGGTAAGCCACGGGGCAGGCAACATAGATTGTTGCGAGTGTGCCGATGATTACACCGAAGAGCATTGCAAATGTGAAGCTGCGGATGGCGTCGCCACCGAGGATGAAGATGCAGAGGAGCACCAGGATGGTGGAGGCCGATGTCATGATGGTACGCGACAGTGTGGTGTTGATCGATTTGTTGACGGTGGTGAAGAAGTCCTGTTTGGGGAAGAGGGCTGTGTTTTCACGCACACGGTCGAAGACCACCACAGTATCGTTGATCTGATAACCGATAACTGTCAATATGGCCGCTATGAACGTCTGGTCGATTTCCATTGCAAATGGCAGCACTCCATAGAAGAGCGAGAAGAAACCGATGATTGTGAAGGCAGTGAAGGCTACCGCTGCGAGAGCACCGATCGAGAAGGCCACGTTGCGGAAACGGAGCAGGATGTAGAGGAACATTGCAGCGAGTGCGATGGCAACGGCGATGTAGGCATCGGTGCGCATATCGTCGGCAACCGAAGGACCAACTTTTTGCGAGCTTACAATACCCTGACTTGCGTCGGTGGTAGAGAACTCGGCGGCTGTCATGCCGTCGCGCAGGAAGGGTTTGAGGGCTTCGTAGAGTTTGCCTGTGATTTCACGCTCGGTGTCGGCGTTCTCGTCGTTGATTTTGTAGTTGGTCGACACACGCACCTGGTTGGAGCTTTCGATGGTGATTACCGAGGTGGATGCTCCGGGGAACTGCTGCGAGAGCACTTCCTGAAGCTCTACGGTGCTGACGGGTTTCTCGAACTTGACAATGTAGTTGCGACCACCGGAGAAGTCGATGCCCTGGTTGAGGCCGCGGGCAAAGAGCGAAACAACCACTATGGCTGCGATGACAGCTACAGCGATGAAGCTTGCCTTGCGCTGGCCGAGGAAGTTGATGTTGGAGTTGACAAACATCTTGCGTCCAAGGCTGGTCGAGAAGGTGAGTTTGGCAAAGCCATCGCTCTTGGAGAACCAGAGGAAGAACAGACGGCTCAGATATACTGCTGTGAAGAACGAGCAGACAAGGCCGATGATAAGAGTGGTGGCAAAGCCCTTGATAGGACCGGTGCCGAAGAGGAGAAGGATGATGCCTGTGATAATCGAGGTGAGGTTGGAGTCGAAGATAGCCGAGAAGGCGTTGCTGTAACCGTCGGCAAGGGCGTTGCGCACAGTTTTGCCGGCACGGAGTTCTTCCTTGGTACGTTCGAAGATAAGCACGTTGGCATCGACGGCCATACCGAGCGACAGCACGATACCGGCAATACCGCTCATGGTGAGCACTGCCTGGAACGAGGCAAGAATACCGATGGTGAAGAAGAGGTTGCACAGCAGGCAGATGTTGGCAACGAGACCGGGAATAAAGCCATAGAAGGCAATCATAAACGCCATAAGGAGCACAAGAGCCACTACGAACGAGATGAAGCCCGATTCGATGGCCTGTTTACCCAGCGAAGGACCAACAACCATGTCGGAAATGATGTGCACTTTGGCATCCATCTTACCGGACTTGAGCACGTTGGCAAGGTCGCGGGCTTCTTCAATTGAGAAGTCGCCGGTGATGGACGACTGGCCGCCTTCGATTTTGTCGTTTACGTTAGGAGCTGAATATACTTTGTCGTCGAGGACAATAGCCACCTGCTTGTTGATGTTCTGGCCGGTGATACGGGCCCAGTTGCGGGCTCCTTCGGAGTTCATGCGCATCGACACTTCATTGCCGCGCAGAGGGTCGTAGTTCGACGAGGCGTCACTCACAGCCTTGCCGTCGAGGGCGGGCTTGCCGCCGTTGGCACGGAGGGCGTAGAGGGCGATGCCTATTACGTGTTCCTTGCCCTGGGCATCGGTCTGAACTGTGGGTTTAACGGCCCAGCGCAGACGAAGGTCGGAGGGAAGAATATTTTTTGCTGCCGGGCTTGCAAGAACTTCGTCGACAGCGGCTGCTGCCTTGGCATCGGGAGCATAGCCCAGGGTTGCGCCATAGCCGCCCATCGACAGAAGGGTGGCAAGGGGCTGAACATTGACGGTGGAATCGTTGGCCAGACGGTTGATGAGAGTGCTGAATGAGTTCTGGAGCTCTTCGGCGCGGTATGTCTCGTAGAATTCGAGGTTGGCCGAACGCTGAAGGAGGTCGCGCACACGTTCGTGGTCCTTGACACCGGGAAGTTCCAGAAGAATCTGGCCGTCCTTGCCCTGAAGAACCTGGATGTTTGGCGAAACAACGCCGAACTGGTCGATACGGTTGCGAAGCACGTTGGTGGCCGAGTTGTCTACACGGTCCTTAACCTGAGCTTTGAGGGTGCTGCGCACAGCATCATCGTTAGCACCGGTGGGGACTATGTCCTGAAATACTACCGAGAAATCGGCTTGAGGCTTGGCCTGGCGGTAGAGGTTTACGAAGCTGCTGACAAAGTCGTCGCTTTCGTGGGTCGACACCATCTTCTCGGCACCTTTGAGGGCTGCTTCGAAGACTGAATCGGTCTGGCCGGCCTTCATGGAACGGAGCATGTCGGGCATGTCGACCTGCAGAATAACGTTCATACCTCCCTTGAGGTCGAGGCCGAGGCCCACGCCCCATTTGCGTACTTCATTGAGAGTGTAATAGCCCATATACACTTTTTCCTCGCCCAGCGAGTCCATGTAGTGCTTATAGGCGCGGTTGTAGGCAGCATCGTCGTTGTCGCCCGATTCAATCAAGGCATAGGTTACAGCCTGGCTTTCATACTTATTCGAGATGTAAGTGAATGAAAGATAGAACAGGCATACCAATACCAAGAAAATAGCGATAACACCGGCAACGATGCTTCCTAATTTTCCTTTGCTTTGCATGTAACTTTTATGGTTTAATTATTAATAAATTATTTCAGGTTTTAATTCGGCTCGCAAATATAGCAATTATTATTGAATTAGCCGACATTCAGCCGTTCTTTTTTAGTGTACAGGGGGCTAAAAGGCTAAAAGCGCAGGTTCACACCTGCCAGTCCGGTGATGGAGGGAGTGTACAGTCGGGGCAGGATGAGCACGCGGCGACCCAGCAGATTCCGAGCCTGGCAGAACACCGAGAAGTTGTCCGAAAAGCGGTAGGAAGCATCGATTCCGAGGTCTGAAATATTGCCCATGTTATAGGCACGACAACCGTAGGTATAGTCATAGTAACGGCGCCCGTAGCGGAATTCGTGGTTTACGCTAATGTCCAGATGTTTCATGGGCTTGAGCGTCACACGGCTGTCGAGGGTGAACTGCGCCCTGTCCATGTTTGAGGCCCGGCCGCGGTCGTTGTCTCTTTCGTAGACATTTGCATCGACCGACAGAGCGATGACTGCCGACGGTTGATAGTCGAGGCGCAATCCCATGCAGAAACCTTTCATATCGCCGGTCCGAAAGTAAAATAATTTATCCATTGCCGGCATAACGGCATGGCGCGTCGACTGATAGCCCAAATGGGCGTCGGCTGTGAAACCGCCAAAAGAGCCAAGGCGGACACCGACAACAAAATCGATAGGTGTAACCGTTGGCGAGAACACCTGGAAGCCGGGGGCAAAAATGCTGTACTGCATCAGGTCGTAGAGCGTATAGAACCTCTGACCGCCTGTTGCCGACGCATAGAGCGACCCTTTGCCGAAGAATCGCCAGCGTGCGCTAACTTCGGGGGCCACATGCACCGAAGCCCCGGGAGTGTTTATAGACCAGTCGACACGCAGGCCAAGATGCAAGGCTATGCCATTGTAGTCGAAATCGAAGGCGGGTGCAGCCCCCACTATGAATGAGGTCTTGTCTTCATGCTCAAATCCTTGGTTTACCGCATGTAAACCTTTGGAATGAAGCATGTCGGCATCGACATCGAACGAAAAAGCTGCATCATGCCCCACGGCATACGATGCGCGACCGTCGAAATGGAGAAGGTTTTCTTCCGCAGGGTCGAATTCATAAGCTCCCACATGGAAGGGGTTGGAGCCTGTAAGGGTACCAAAGTCATCATAGCTCCATTGATTGGATATATCATCACGGTAGGCATATACTGCGTTAACCTTTTTGTCAAGTCCTGTGTGTCGGAAAGTGAAATTTCCCTTATAGGAAATATCGGCCGAGCGCCGGGCCACTTGCGCGCTTGCAAGCAGTGTGGTAATGGCTTGCTTGTCCGATTCAATTCTTGAATATGCCGGATTTCGAAGGTCGGAATGGTTTACTGCAATCTGGGCTCCGAAAACAGTATTGTTCTTGAACCTATGAGACAGCCCCAGCATTATGCCTAAGGTATTGCGTCGGACCGTATGAGAATCGCTGTGGTAATTCAGTCCGTCGAACATCACGGCGGCGCGGGCTGCGGTGTTGCCGAAACGCAGGCGGTAGCCGGCCTGGATGCCGAGGTTGTAGGCCGGCAGATAGCCCGCCGACAAATAGCCCGGCAAGGTGTCGGGAGCGGCAAGGCCGGTGTAGTCGACACCGCCGCTGTGTGCTACCGATGGGTCGAAGTCGGCCCACAAGGAATATTCGCTGGTGCGCGGAAGGACCGGTGTCCTCCCTTTGTCGGGACCGGCGGGCACAATGCCCGGCAGCATGCTTGCTTTGGGCAGCTCGGCGTCGACGCTGCGGTCGACCACCACTTCGGTGGCAAGTTTTTGTCCGGCAGCGGCAAAGGCGGCAGCAGCGGCAATAGCCAAAGATATGTTTCGCAGATTCATAGCTATTTTATTTTTTGCCCATTCGGGAATCAATCATCATAAAAATATCCTTTTCTTTGCCGGGATAGTTCTCGCGGAGAACACGAAGATATTCCTCGGCTTCGTAGGTTTTGCCCTTGGCGCGGTATATGTCGCTCATCAGGATAAATGCGCGTGCCACCCAGTAGCTGTGCGGCGAGCCCGACTGGGTGAGGGCTTTCGCGGTTTCGAGAGCTTTTTCGTTTCGTCCGGCTTCGTTGAGGGCCTCTGCAGCACGGAAAGCACTCTTGGCCCCGTAAATGTCGGATGTATTCCCGGCCACTTCGAGCCAAAGGTCTATGGCATCGTCGGTTTTGTCAAGGCCTTCGAGGGCCGCGGCTTTGGTGAAACGTGCCTCATTGAGCACTGCCGGCTCGTCACATTCGTCGAGCAGACGGTCGGCAGCGGCAATTACGGCCAGGTCTTCGCCCATATCACGCGTCCCCCGCATTATGCCCAGGGCAGCTTCGGTCGAGAGGTCGTCGTCGGCAGTCTGTTTGAGCAGCTTCTGCCACAGCACAATAGCTGCAGGAGTGTCGCCCTTGTCGAATAAGGACTGAGCCTGCCATGCCATAGCGCTCTCTGCTGCTGTGTGGTGGGGATAACGCTCCACAATCTTTGCCGCAACAGCATCGCAGTCGTCGGTGTTGCCTTTCTTTCTGGCACTTTTGAGTGTAAGTAGCAGGGCTTCGGGAGCATGCAGGCTGGTGGTATAGCGTTCGGCAAAGTTCTGCAGTTGCTTTGTGTCGCCGTTTTTATTGTAAATGCTCATTGCCGAATCGTAGCTCAGCTGTTCGGCATCGCCGGCATCAAGCTGCGGGGCAGCCGGCACGCTGTTGACAAAAGCCAGAAAATCGTCGGCACGTCCGGCATCGGCATATATGCTTCTGAGAATTGAAGTGGCCTGAGCGGCTTCTTCCGACGAAGGATATTTTGTAATAAGCTGTTTATATGTTCCGACGGCTTCGTTGTTTTTGCCCATATCGCGCTGCGTCATGGCTTTCTGCAGATAAGCCTTGCGCTCGGCTCCTGTTTCGGGATGACGTTTGATAAGAGTATCGAAAGTCTCGATGGCATCCTGGTTGCGGCCAAGGCTGATTTGGGCTTGGGCCACTTCGAGCAGGGCTTCGGGCATAAGACGCGAATTGGCAAACTCGCCGCGGAATGTGTTGAGCGTCGACAATTTGGCGGCATAGTTGCGTTCGAAACCTTCCATGCGTGCACGGTTGAAGAGCGCATAGTCGGCAGTTGTGCCGCGGGCATGATAAGCCTGTCCATAGTAGTCGGCGGCCGTATGGAAGTCGCCTTTCGCAAATGCAATGTCGGCAAGGCGTGCAAGTATGTCGGCACGTATATTAGCCGTAGCGGCTCCTTCGAGAGCTTGGCCAAACGCTTCCGAGGCTTTGTCGAGCTGTTTGAGCTGATAGTAGGCATAAGCAAGACCGTAGTGTGCCGTATGGCGGTTCGGGGCCCCGGCTCCGGCATATCGCAGATAGCCGGTGTAGAGAGGTACGGCCTGGGCAGCACGGCCGTCGTAGTTGAGCACCTGGGCGCGAAGGAGGTCTGTCTCGCGGTCGGGTTTGGTGTTTTTGCCACTTTCGGGCAATTGGGAAATGAATGTTTGAGCAGCAGCTACATCGCCGTTTTCAAGGCTTTGGCGGGCAAGCTCGCAGAGTGCCATTTTCTTTGTCGCCAAAAGCTCGGCCGAAGGATTCTTGACCTTATTTATATAATCGATGGCCCGGGCATAGTCCTTGTCGGCAAGGTAGCCGTCGGCAAGATATTGTGCCACGCGAGCGCTGTAGGGGCCTTTGGGATATGCACGGAGAAATTCGTCGAGAATTTTTGCCGACGACACAAAGGGCACCGAGGCCCCGCCAAGACGAGCCACGACATAATTGTAGTATGCAGCTTCGCGAGCCTTGGGGTCGGCTTCTATGTCGATGGCATTTTTGAAGGCCACGATTGCGGCATCGCGGTCGCCGGTGCGCATCAGTGTCTGGCCTATGTAGAGAAAAGCAGACTGGGAGAGCAGCGGGTCGTTGCCTTTGGTAACAGGCTCCAGACGTGCGAGGGCCGCGCTGTACCGTCCGTTTTCGTACTCGTCCATGCCCACAAGATAGAGAGCCGACAGCTGCGGGTTGGAAGACTGGTCGAGATATTTGCGCAGATATTCCATGCCTTCAGCTTTATTGTTGAGGTGCACAAGACATTCGCCGGCAACACGCAGCATCTCGGTGCGGTCGAAGTTGTCGGCAGGCATTGCGAGCTGGGCTTTGGCACTGTTGAGGGCTTTGTTCCACGCCCCTTGCCGAAAGTCAATCAAAGTGATGTAGTAGCTTGCGCGGCGCCCCGGCACTGTTGCAGGGGCCACGGCGGCAAAGTAACGCTTTGCAGTTTCGTAGTCGTCTTCGTCATAATGTATTATGCCGAGATAGTAATTTGCCGGGGCTGCCTGGACACTGTTGGCGGCAGCGGCAGCAAGCAGGGCTTTTGCCGGGGCTGTGTTTCCCTGGCGATAGGCACAGACACCTTTTCTGAAATTTACCAATGCGGCATCTTCGGCCGAAAGGGCATCGACACCTACGCGGGCGTATTCCTCGAAAGCGGCGGCAAAATTGTTGCGGACAAAGAAACAATCTCCGGCCCCTATGCGAGCCGCAGCAGCGAGCCGCGACGACGGATAGCGGTCGTAGAGTTCGGCAAAGGCGATATATGCGGCCTGGTAGTCGCCCTGGCGGAAGAGTGCCGATGCTTCGACGTACAGAGCTTTCTGCAGCTGAGGCACATCGAGTACATCTATATCGAAAGCCGACAAATCGTCGACGGTGGCGGCAGGAATGTCGAGATTGAGAAAGTGGCAACCTCGCGCCATCAGTCCCCGGGCATCGACGGCAGTATTCTGCCCCTCGGCCCAAAGTGCTGCGGCCAGGAAGGTGATAAGTATTATTTTTTTCATTTCTTTGCTTGAAGCTTAATTTTTTGGCAAGATTGCCGGAGCGAATTTCCCACCCTTGCAAGGATAAAGACACCGACCATGACAAGCACAATCAACGCCGAACAAGGGACATCGACAATAGCCGACAGGAATAGCCCGATAACGGAAGTGAGCATGCACACCGCCATGGCACACCACATAACACTCATGTAGCGCCGGCAGAATATTTCGGCAGTGAGCACCGGCAGCGAGAGCAGCGAGAGCAGCAGCATGATGCCCGCAAGCCTGATGGTCAGCACTATGGCAAGTGCAACGAGAACAGTCATCGAATATGAGACAAGGCGCACCGGCATGCCGGTGACAACGGCGAAGTCGTGGTCGAACGCCACGGCTATGATATGCCGCCATTGCCAGGCGGTGAACAAGGCAAGCACAACGGTGAATACTGCCAGGGCCTCGAGGTCGGCAATGTTGACTGTGAGGATGTTGCCGAAGAGGAACGAATTGAGTTCAGGTACATAGCCGGGGGTCATAAACACAAACAGCACACCAAGGGCCATGCCCAAAGCCCAAATCACGGCAATTGCCGAATCTTCGCGCAGTCTGAAACGGCGCGACATCAGTTCGACCGACAGCGAAGAGCCTACGGCGAACACACCGGCCATGACTATGGGCGAGAAGCCAAGAAAATAGCCCAGACCGAGGCCGCCGAAGCATGCGTGCGTAATGCCGCCGCAAATGGCCACCAGACGGCGAGTAATTATGTAAGTGCCGATTATTGCGGCACTTACACTAATGAGCAATACCCCGATGAGGGCATTGACAAAAAAAGAATATTCAAGAAACTGCAACATTATTCTTTCGCATGGCACGATTTTCGGACACCATCATGATTAATTCCTCGCGCACGTCGGCGGGCAGCTTAATACCCCTCAGCTGTATACTTCGTGCCCAGCCGGCAATGTCGTCGCTCCGGAGGGTGAGAAGCACATCGCGAAATTCTTCAATCTCCTCGTCGGAATATTCATCGGCTTCACGGCCGGCAAAGCGGTCGAGTTCCTCATCATCGTAGTATTCAATCTGTTTCGACACGGCGGCAAGGAGCGAATCGCGTTCGCACACCTCGTGCTGCCCGCAACATTCGGCGAGTTCTTCGACATTTTGCGCCTCCTCGGCATCTGTTCCTTTGTGTCGGCGGTCGAGAAACCACAACAAAGCCCCTACGCCGACAATGGCTGCTAAAAGTATCAGTGCTACAGTCACGCTTGTTCGGGGCTTGGATATTTTTCGGGGTCTACAAAGGTAAAGCCGGCTTTCTGCAGGTCGGCCCAATAGGCGGGATAGGATTTGTCGACAACTTCGACATCCTTTATGACAATGCCGGGCATGAAGATTGCCGTCGGGGCAAGAGCCATGGCCATGCGGTGGTCGTTGTGGCTGTCGAAAACGGGCACCTCGTGAAGGGGCATGCGACGGCCGTCCCACGAAAGCACTGTGCCATAGGCTTCAACCTCGCACAGCACGCCGGCCTTGGCAAGTTCGTCGACGAGGGCCTGCATGCGGTCGCATTCTTTGTCGTGGAGGGCTCCAAGGCCGGACAGACTAAAGGGAACACCCACCATGGCGGCGCAAACAGCAAGGGCGGGAGCAAGATCGGGCGTACCCGAAAGATCGGCCTCGAGGCGGTTGAACAAATCGGGGTTGGCCGATAGCTCGGCCCCTTCGTCGGTAAACTCGGTGTTGACACCAAGGCGGCCAAACAGCTCCGCCGCCATGCTGTCGCCCTGGAGCGACTTAGGCTGCAGGCCTTTAAGGGTTACCCATGCTGCCGAAATAGCTACGATTTCATACCAAAACGCGGCCGCACTCCAGTCGGGCTCGTCGTTGTGGCACACTGCGGTGTAGGTTTTGCCGCTCACGTCCACAGAATAAGGCGCGAGCTCCACTTTGGCTCCACAGCGTTCCATCATTGCGGCGGTCATTCGCAAATACGGTTGGGATTTCACCTCGCCTTTAAGGCTGATTTTGAGCGGTTCGGCCATAAGCGGGGCCACCATCATCAATGCCGAAATGAACTGCGAGCTGACAGATGCATCGATTTCCACATCACCGCCTTTAAGGGTTTTACCCTTGATTTCGAGTGGTGGAAATCCTTCTTCGCCACGGTATTCGATGTCGGTGCCAAGAGTGCGGAGAGCATCGACAAGATGCCCTATGGGGCGCCGGAGCATGCGCTCGCTGCCGGTCAGCAGAGTGTGGGTTTGCGGCGTGGCGGCGGCAAGGGCGCACAAGAAGCGCATGGCCGTGCCTGCAGCTCCGGCATCGGTAATGCCGCCGTCCTCGGGCAGGCGGGCCATGAGTATGTCGTAGAGCGTGCGCGTGTCGGTGCAAACATCGGCAAGGGCCTCGGAGTTTTCGACATGCCCGGCAAGATAGTCGAGCATGATTGTCCTCACCGCCAGGCTTTTGCTCAGAGGAAGTTGGATTTCAAGCTCGAAAAGGTCTTCGGGAGGAAATATTCTATAATCCATGGTTTATTTCTTATGACATTGGCATTCTACTGCCATGCGCAAGCTTTCGAGAGCGTTGGCAAGAACGCAGCGAGGCGTGCCTACGTTGAGGCGTGCGAAGCCTTCGCCCTGAGTGCCGAACATCGAGCCGTCGTTGAGGGCAAGGTGTGCTTTGTCCAGCAGCAGGTCCATGATTTCTCGCTGGCACAGATGGAGCTTGCGGAAATCGAGCCATACCAGGAACGAGGCCTGCGGACGGACAATTTTAAGATCGGGAATATATTTAGCGGTATATTCCTGAACGAAATTGATGTTATTCTCCACATAGGCCAGCATTTGGTCGAGCCATTCCTCGCCGTTGTTATAGGCGGCTTCGGCGCCAATTGTCGAAATGAGAACGGGCGCGTTGAACTCGTTCACCTCCATCCAGCCATAGAAGTCGCGGCGCAATTCGGGATTCTTGACCACCATCCACGAACTTACGAGGCCGGGGATGTTGAATGTTTTGGAGGGTGCCCCGAGCATTATGCCCACGGCGCGGGCATCATCGCTCACGCTGAGGAAGGGGATATGCGGATTGCCGCCGAGCACAAGGTCGCCGTGGATTTCGTCGCTCACCACAATCATGCCGGCACGGCGGCATATAGCTGCCAGGCGCGCCATAGTGTCGGCATCCCACTGGATTCCGATCGGGTTGTGGGGGTTGCAGAGAATGAGCATCTTGGGCTTCTCGCGGGCTACTATTTCTTCGAGACCGTCGAGGTCCATGGTATAGTTGTCGCCGTCGGTCAACAGTGGGTTCTCTATCACACGGCGGTGGTTGCCCTCGACAACAGTGCGGAAGGGCGTGTAGATTGGCGGCTGTATGACAACGCCGTCGCCTTCGCGGGTGAAAAAGTTCACTGCCAGGGCTATGCCTTTGACAACACCCGGAATGAAACTCAATTCGTCGCGGGCAATCAGAAAATTATGCCGGCGATAGTTCCAGTTGATAATCGACTGCCAGTAGCCGTCCGAGGCATCGGAGTAGCCGAATACAGGATGGTTCAGACGGTGAAGCAAGGCTTCGGTTATCTTGGGACAGACTGCGAAATCGAGGTCGGCAATCCACAGAGGTGTAACATCGTGCCGGCCAAAGACCGCATCGAGGCGTTCGAACTTCGCCGCGGAGGTGCCGTGGCGGTCGATAATGGTGTCAAAATTGTAGAGATTCATGCAGTGAATATTTTTACTACCGCAAAAATAAGCATTTTCAAACATATTGCCGCCCTATGATGTTGTAAATTTGTGCTTTTATCGATTATTTTTATGGCTAAACAACGTATAGTGGTCATCGGCGGCGGCTTTGGAGGTCTGAAACTCGCCCGCGCCCTCGACAAAAAACAATATGAAGTGGTGATTGTGGACCGCAACAATTACCACAGCTTTCCTCCATTGTTCTACCAGGTCGCATCGTCCGGTCTTGAGCCGGCGAGCATTTCTTTTCCGCTGCGGCGCGAAGTTCGCGGCCGCCGCTATAAAGGGTGTTCGTTCCATCTGGGTGAGGTTGGCTCTATCGATGTGGAACGCAAAGTTGTGGTGACACAGTACGAGGAGATTCCCTATGACCGTCTGGTAATTGCCTGCGGCACCACAAACAATTTTTTCGGTATCGAAGGTCTTGCCGAGAGTGTGGTGACACTCAAAAGCACTTCGGAAGCAATCCGCGTGCGCAACAAGGTGCTTGCACGCCTCGAACGCGCAGCCCTGCTGCCGCCGGGCGAGGAGCGTCGCAGCCTTCTCACCTTCGTGGTGGTGGGTGGCGGCCCCGCCGGTGTTGAAATGGCCGGTGCGCTGGGCGAAATGAAGCGTTTTGTCATAAAGCGCGAATACCCGACAATCTCGCCCGACGAGGTGAGGGTGATTCTTGCCGAGGGGTCCGGCGTGCTGCTGGCCTCCATGGGTGCAAGGTCGTCGGCTGATGCCGAGAAGGGTCTCAGGCAGCTGCTTGTCGACATTTGGCTTGGCAAGCAGCTCAAAAGCTACCGTCACGGCGTTACACAGTTTGCCGACGGCCAACTTCTCAATGCCTCGACGGTGATATGGACAGCAGGTGTTACGGGCGTTCCATTCGAGCTGCGAGGCTCCGAAGTCGAACCGGGGCCGGGCCGTCGTTTTATTGTTGATGAGTATAATGCCGTCAGAGGGATGACGGACGTATATGCAATAGGCGATATTGCCTTGATGATGAGCGAAAAATATCCGAAGGGGCATCCGCAGCTGGCACAAGTGGCTCTACAGCAAGGCGAGAACCTTGCACGTAATCTCAACGGCGGCAGCGAGCGGCATCCCTTTGTCTATCGCAATTTTGGCACTATGGCCACCATTGGCCGCAATCGTGCCGTTGCCGATGTGGGCAAGTTTCACCTTAGCGGCCGGCTGGCATGGGCGGCATGGCTGTTTGTGCATCTGCGCTCCATTCTGGGCATGCGCAATCGCACTGTGGTGTTCATCAACTGGATGTGGAACTATTTCACATTTTCTGCCGGTTTGCGCCTGCTTCTCAAACAGCAGCAGCGTCCCAGATAATCAGCGTATTATTTGGCGTGGTTTGGGCTTGGGAAGGAAGCGGCGTTTGAGAGCGCGTTTGCGAAGTCGCGCGGCCCTGCGGTCGAGTACCGCCTTCGACACTTCGTCCGCGAAGGCATCGGCATCCCAGCCGCGGACCTCGGCATAGGCCCTGGCCACGCGCACGACGGCATGGCGGGTGTTCAGAACGCCTGCAAAGTTGGAGAGCACTGTGGCTTTGTCGATATTCTCGAAGGCCATGCGGTTGATGTCTACCAGACAGAAATCCCAACGGCCTTCGTCATTCTTCTTGAAAAGGATATTGCCGGGGGTCATATCTTTCATATTCACACCCTTGGCATGAAGGTCGGCAACAAATCGGGCCAGAGGCTCTACCAAATCGTCGAAAATGGGGTCGAATTCTATGTTGCGGATTTCGCGCCAGCCAAAAAGCTGGCGGCTTATGAAATATGAACGTACAAGACGAGGTCCTTGGTGTTCTTCGACAAAGGCTATAGGCTCGGGCGTGTTGAAACCCAAAGATATAAGCCGTTGGGCAAAAAGATAAGCCCTCCTGGCCTTGGGTGCCCGCATGGTGCCGTATATCAGGCTTTTGAGGCCCGAGGGAGGACGATAGGCCTTGATGTTGAGCGGAGGGTCGGGAATATAGGCAATGGTATTGCGTCCTCGATGGATAAAAACAACATCGTCGGGGATGCCGTTTCGGGCAATATCCTCGACAATGGGGCGCACATCTTCGTGTGCCGGGCTGACAGTGATGTGAATCATCGTCCGGAGTCCTCCTTAAGTTGGTTTGCTATGCGATGGGCCGAACGGTAGGTGGCAAGGGTGGTGCGGAATCGCAACATGGCCACCTTATTACCCGTGGCTCCGTCGAGAAGAGCCCCTTGCCGAGTGTGGCAGTTGAGGAAAGCGCAGGCTGCGCGAAACCAGCATAACGGACCGGGGGCATTGATGCCGGCGGCGGCAAGGGTGCGCCCGCGCAGCTCGGCGTTGCGCAATTCTTTGTAGGCAAGCTCTTCGAGGTCGTTGCAGCGGTAGTGGTGCATTTCACCGCCTATGATGCACGGATTGACACTGCCGGGATATGTCACACGCTCGTCGACATCGGCAAGATTCCACGAGGCATAACGTTTGTCGAAAAGACGTGTCTGAATGTCCGGCTTCATGCCGCTGCCGCGCATAGGGTGTCCGCAGATGAGGTGCACAACTTTGAAAGCATACATGCGGTGGTCGAATCCACGTTTTTTGAGGGCTATGATGTTGTTGCGCAGCTGCTCGTCGAGCACCTCGTCGGCATCGATCGACAGCACATAGCGCCCATGTGTCAGGCCGGCGGCATACTGCCTCTGCGAGCCATAGCCGTCGAAGCTGCGGCTTGTAACCACAGCTCCGTAACGGCGGCATATTTCCACGGTGGCATCGGTAGAAAACGAATCCACAACGACAATTTCATCGACAACGCCGATGAGCGAATTGAGACAGCGCTCAATATTGCGAGCCTCGTTATAGGTGATGATTGCTGCCGATACCATATTATTCAATTAAAAGTGCAAAATTTTCAATCCTATCCTGTTGCTGTAATTGCGTCAGCCTCAATCCAGCTCCAGGTCTTGGTTCACAATCTCATGCCAGGGCAGACCGTTTTCGGCAAGAGCGGCGAGGAATGGATCGGGGTCGAATTCTTCAACATTGTGCACGCCGGGCTTGTTCCATTTGCCGGTGAGGAACATCATGGCGCCCACCATGGCCGGAACGCCGGTGGTATAGCTGACAGCCTGCATGCCGGTTTCGAGATAAGCCTCGTGGTGCGAGCAGTTGTTGTAGATGTAGTAGGTCATCGGCTCTCCGTCCTTGCCCTTGCCGGAAATGCGGCAACCAATCGAAGTTTCGCCGGTATAGTTCTTGCCAAGGTCCTGGGGATTGGGAAGAACGGCTTTGAGGAACTGCAGGGGCACAATTTTGGTGCCGTTGTAGTCCACCTCGTCGATGCGGGCCATGCCTATATCCTGAATCACACGAAGATGGGTGAGGTATTCCTGTCCGAAAGTCATCCAGAAGCGTGCACGCTTGATAGTGGGATAGTTGAGCACAAGCGATTCAAGCTCTTCGTGATAGAGAAGGTAGGAATCGCGGCCGCCGATGTTGGGGTATGTCAGTGTGCGATGTATTTCCAAGGGTTTGGTTGTCACCCATTTGCCATCTTCGTAGTAGCGTCCGTTCTGGGTAATTTCGCGGATGTTGATTTCGGGGTTGAAGTTTGTGGCAAAAGCCTTGCCGTGATTTCCGGCGTTGCAGTCCACAATGTCGAGATATTCCATCTCCGAGAACCAGTGCTTTGCTGCATAGGCGGTGAACACGCCGCTCACACCGGGGTCGAAACCGCAGCCGAGAATTGCCGTAAGTCCGGCTTTCTCAAAACGTTCGCGGTAGGCCCACTGCCAGGAATATTCAAAGTGAGCAACATCCTTGGGCTCGTAGTTGGCAGTGTCCAGGTAGTTCACCCCACAGCTCAGGCAGGCTTCCATGATGGTGAGGTCCTGATAGGGAAGGGCCACATTAATTACCATGTCAGGCTTGTGGCGGCGGAAGAGTTCTTCGAGCTGGGCCACACTGTCGGCATCGACGCTGTCGGTGCTGATGTTAGGAGCGTCTATGGCCGCTGCCAAAGCATCGCATTTGCTGCGAGTGCGCGAGGCAATAACAATTTCGGTGAACACTTCGGGATGCTTGGCACATTTGTGCGCCACTACCGACCCAACTCCGCCGGCACCTATAATTATGACTTTTGCCATTTTTCCGTTTCGTTGAAAAAGGTTTGTTAAGTATTATGTTGTCGGGATTTCGACCCGTTTTGTTTTCTTTTTGTCGAGGGCTATCCACACAAAGGTGATGATGCCCAGTACTATTGTCATCAATGTATTGGTTCCCAGCACAAGGTTGGCCCAGGCTCCGCCCTGTGTCTCTCCAAGGCCGTAGATGCCCAGTGCAAACATTGTTGCCCACTGCCATGGACCTATGCCGCCGTTTGAGGGCACACCCATTGCAATGCTGCCCAGAACAAATGTGACAAGGGCAAGTTCTATGCCATGGGCTGACAATAGCTCGGCTGTGAAGGGAAAGGCATAGAACACAACATAGGTCTGAGTGAAATAGCCGCCCCATATGCCGAGGGTCAGCAGCAGCCAGCGTCCTTTGCCGGGCATTTTTGCAACCACGGCAAAACCTTGCCACAGTTCTACTACGGCATGCTGAATTTTCCTGACTGCCTGATTTTCTGTTGTCCAACGCATAAAAGCCCAAACTCCGGCCACGCAGAGCACTAAGGTCGTCCACAACCATGGCGATTCAAGAATACGTGCTATGGCTGCATAGCTTTCGCCGTTCTCGTGCAGGAAGCTCAATATCGAGCCTGAGGCAATTATGAACGTAAAACCTGTGAGCAAGAGCACAAATACGGTGTCGGCCAGTCGGTCGGCAACCATCGACCCGAAGACGGTAGTAAACGGTGCCGATTGGCGTTGAGCTATATAGCCTGTGCGCCACACTTCGCCAAGACGGGGAAAAACAAGATTGACGGCATACGTTCCGAAAATACTCAGCACCAAGGCATGCAGCGGTGCATGGATGCCGAGAGCCCGAAGCTGTATTCCCCATCTGAGGCCTCGGCAAATCTGCGCAAATATCGAGAATACGAAGCCCAAAAGTATCCAACGGAAGTCACATTCGTGGCGAATGATGTCCACCATCTCGCCAAAGTCGATGTCGGTAAACAGCAAATAGCATAGTCCTACGCTGATTACCAGCGGGATAATATATTTGATGATGTCGCGCCAAAAACGACGCTTCTTGGATTGGGACATAATTTTAAATTTCTTTGCCGCGGCACCTATACCGCTTCAACTTGCAAAGTTACAAAGTTTTTGTCATTCTGCCACACTCTCCGTCCTTGAATATGCTTTTCTGCCTGACGGGTTCAGTTTTTTTTGCAGTTGCGGAATATATGTCGTAACTTTGCATGGTCTTCCCAAAAGGGGCCGTTGAAGTATGAACCCCTCACAACTGATAACAACATCTATGCAGGCGAGCAAAAAAGCCGTTCTCACCCTCGAGGACGGCACAACTTATGCAGGCCGCAGCTTTGGCTATGAAGGTCCCGCTGCCGGCGAAGTAGTGTTCAACACCGCAATGACGGGCTATCCCGAAAGTCTTACCGACCCATCCTACGAAGGGCAGATTCTGGTGACAACCTTCCCACAACTTGGCAACTACGGCGTGCCGCCGACACTTGGCGATGACGACCTTAAAACCTATCTTGAAGGGTCGCGCATTCACTGTCGCGCTATCATCGCCCAGGACTATGCCTTCTATTTCAGCCACTGGCTGGCCGACAAGTCGCTTGCCGAATGGCTCAAGCAGGAAAAAATTCCCGGTCTTTACGATATTGACACCCGAGCCCTGACCAAACATCTGCGCAACCATGGCTCGATGCTTGGCAAAATTACTTTTGAGGACGGCGACGATATAGATTTCTACGATCCCAATGCCTACAACCTCATAGCGATGACCTCTATTGGCGAGCCTTTGGTTTACGACGGCATCGGCTGCCGGCCCGTTCCGCTCGCCCAAGCCGGTCCGGCTCCGAAAGGTTTGAAGACCGTTGTCCTGGTGGACTGCGGCATTAAGCACAATATTATCCGCTGTCTGCTCCATCGCGGAGTGCGTGTGGTGCGTGTGCCTTGGGATTTCGATTTCAACACCCTTGAATGGGACGGCCTGTTTATCAGCAACGGGCCGGGCAACCCCGATTTTGCTACCACAACTGTCGACAATATTCGCCGCGCCATGGAGCGCCGCAAACCAATATGCGGCATCTGCATGGGCAACCAGCTGCTGGCAAAAGCCGCCGGCGGACGCACATACAAATTGAAATACGGCCATCGCAGCCACAACCAGCCCGTGCGCCTTGTGGGCTCCAACCGCTGTTTCATCACCTCGCAGAACCACGGTTTTGCCGTCGACACCGAATCGCTCGGTCCCGACTGGGAGGCGCTGTTCGTCAACATGAACGACGGCACCAACGAAGGAGTGCGTCACAAAACCCTTCCATTCTGGTCGGCTCAGTTCCATCCCGAGGCTTCAAGCGGCCCTCGCGACACCGAATTCCTTTTTGACGAATTTATCAAAGACCTCTCCAAATAATTCCCCCGAAGTATGACCAAACCATCTAAAGTCCTGCTGCTCGGCAGCGGTGCATTGAAAATCGGCGAAGCCGGTGAGTTTGACTATTCCGGAGCACAGGCCCTCAAAGCACTGCGCGAGGAAGGCGTGAACACAATACTTGTCAACCCCAATATCGCAACGGTACAGACCTCGGAGGGTATGGCCGACAAGGTCTATTTCCTGCCCGTTACGCCCTACTTTGTGGAGCGTGTCATCGAAAAAGAACGTCCCGACGGTATTCTCCTTGCTTTCGGTGGTCAGACTGCCCTCAACTGCGGCGTCGACCTGTGGCGAAACGGCGTGCTCGAAAAATATGGCGTGGAAGTGCTCGGAACTCCCGTTCAGGCCATTATGGACACCGAGGACCGCGAGCTCTTTGTTGAAAAACTTAACGAAATCGATGTTAAAACCATCAGCTCCGAAGCTGTGGAATCGGTCGATAGCGCGCTCCGCGTTGCCAACCACCTTGGATATCCGGTGATTGTCCGCGCAGCCTACGCCCTGGGCGGTCTGGGAAGCGGTTTCTGCGACAATGATGCCGAACTTCGCTCGCTTGTCGAAAAAGCTCTTTCGTTCTCGCCGCAGGTTCTTGTTGAGAAATCGCTCAAAGGCTGGAAAGAAGTGGAGTATGAAGTGGTCCGCGACCGCTACGACAACTGCATCACTGTCTGCAATATGGAGAACTTCGACCCCCTGGGCATCCACACAGGCGAATCGATTGTCGTCGCTCCATCGCAGACCCTGTCCAACGACGACTACCATTATCTGCGCTCGCTGGCTATAAAGATTATACGCCACATAGGCATTGTTGGCGAATGTAATGTGCAGTACGCCTACGACCCCTCGTCGATGGACTATCGCGTAATCGAGGTGAACGCCCGCCTCAGCCGCTCGTCGGCCTTGGCTTCGAAGGCTACGGGCTATCCCCTGGCTTTCGTGGCTGCAAAGCTTGCTCTCGGTGCCGGGCTGTTCGAGCTGAAGAACAATGTCACACAGTGCACTTCGGCCTTCTTCGAACCTGCGCTCGACTATGTCGTTGTCAAAATTCCTCGTTGGGACCTTGGCAAGTTCAACGGTGTCGACCGCCACATAGGCTCGTCGATGAAATCGGTGGGCGAAGTGATGGCCATAGGCCGCACTTTTGAGGAAGCTATTCAGAAAGGTCTCCGCATGATAGGGCAGGGTATGCACGGCTTTGTCGAGAACCGCGACATAAACATCACCGATGTGGAAGCAGCTCTCAAGCAGCCTACCGACCGACGCATCTTTGTCATTGCCAAGGCTCTGGCCGACGGCTACAGCGTGGACCGCATCCACGAACTCACAAAAATCGACCGTTGGTTCCTCTACAAGCTGCGCAGCATCATGGCCACTGCCGGCGAACTTGCTAAATACGGTTCGATCGAAGATGTGCCCTACGACTTGCTGAAAATTGCCAAACAGCAGGGCTTCAGCGACTTCCAGATAGGCCGTTCGCTATATAAACAGGCTTTCTCGGTCGATACCGATGCCTTGATGGCCTCAGTGCGAAGCCGCCGCAAAGAGCTGGGTATTGTGCCGGTGGTGAAACAAATCGACACTCTTGCCGCCGAATATCCTGCTGCTACAAACTACCTCTATCTCACATATAACGGTTCGGAAAACGATGTTGAATATATCGGCGACCATCGTTCGGTTGTTGTCCTCGGCTCCGGTGCCTACCGCATTGGTTCGTCCGTGGAATTCGACTGGTGCTCGGTCAACGCCCTGCAGACAGCTCGACGCGAGGGGTGGCGTTCGGTGATGATCAACTATAACCCCGAGACCGTTTCTACCGACTACGATATTTGCGACCGCCTCTATTTTGACGAGCTGACTTACGAACGTGTGATGGATATTCTCGAAATGGAGAATCCGCACGGTGTCATTCTGTCGGTGGGCGGCCAGATTCCCAACAACCTTGCAACACGCCTCGACGGTGCCGGTGTAAACATTCTCGGCACTTCGGCACAGAGCATCGACCGCGCCGAGGACCGCAACAAGTTCTCTGCCATGCTCGACAGCCTGGGCATTGACCAGCCGCGTTGGCGTGAGCTTACCGACTTTGCCGGAATCGAGGATTTTGTCGACGAGGTGGGCTACCCCGTGCTGGTGCGTCCGAGCTACGTGCTCTCCGGGGCTGCCATGAACGTGTGCTCCAATCCCGACGAATTGCGCCGCTTCCTCACCCTTGCCGCTAATGTGAGCAAGAAACACCCGGTGGTGGTGAGCGAATTTATTCAGTATGCAAAGGAAATAGAGATGGATGCCGTGGCCGAGCACGGCGAAATCAAGGCTTACGCCATTTCCGAACACATTGAGTTTGCCGGCGTGCACAGCGGCGATGCCACTATTCAGTTCCCGCCGCAAAAACTATATGTCGAAACAATGCGCCGCATCAAAAAAGTGTCGAACGCCATTGCCAAGGCTCTCGACATCAGCGGTCCGTTCAACATCCAGTTCCTTGCCAAGAACAACGACATCAAGGTGATTGAATGTAACCTGCGTGCTTCGCGTTCCTTCCCATTCGTGTCGAAGGTGCTGAAAATCAACTTTATCGACCTTGCAACGCGAGTGATGCTCGGCCAGCATGTCGACAAACCTGCCAAGAGTGCCTTCGACCTGGACTATGTGGGCATCAAAGCTTCGCAGTTCTCCTTCAGCCGTCTTGGCGGGGCCGACCCCGTGCTTGGTGTCGACATGGCTTCGACAGGCGAGGTTGGTTGTCTTGGCGACGACACCGATGCCGCAATTCTCACATCGCTTCTCGCTGTGGGGCTGCGTGTGCCCAAAAAGGCTGTGCTCATGAGCAATGGCTCGTCGCGTCAGAAGACCGACATGCTCGAGGCTGCTCATCTGCTCCATCGTTCGGGCCTGACAATATATGCCACCGCCGGCACCTGCGCCTTCCTCAACGAGAACGGCATTCCGGCAGTACGTGTCTATACGCCCGACACCCCCGAGCTGCAGCCCCAGGTGCTCGACCTGCTCCACAACCGTCAGGTAGACCTGGTGGTGAACATGCCCAAGAACTTCACCGGTCACGAGCTGAGCAACGGACGTAAGATACGCCGTGTGGCTGTGGATCTCAACATTCCTTTGATTACGAACTCGCGTCTTGCATCGGCGTTCATACGCGCATTCACAACGATTCCGCTTAGCGAAATCGAAATCAAATCGTGGGAAGAATATTGAGAATAATTTCAGCAAATTTTTAAAGGTAAACCTACATACTTTTCAGCCCGGCCAAGTCGCCGGGCTGACTTTTTGCCTGTAGGGCTGCAAAATTAGAATAGAAAAGGGCGACCGCAAGGCCGCCCTTCTTTGGCTTGAAAAGTAAATTCTATACTGTGAGAATTTCTTTTTCCTTGGCACCGAATATTTCGTCGATGCGTTTGAGATATTTGTCGTGTATTTTCTGCACCTTTGCTTCGGCATCCTTTTCCACGTCCTCGGGCATGCCTTGTTTCACAGCTTTCTTCAGTCCGTCGATAGCGTCGCGGCGAGCGTTGCGCACCGACACCTTGGCGTTCTCGGCTTCGGCCTTGCATTGTTTTACAAGGGCTTTGCGACGGTCCTCGGTGAGCGGTGGAATGGACAGACGGATCACCTCGCCGTTGTTTTCGGGGGTGATGCCCACTTCGGAGTTGATAATAGCCTTTTCAATTACTTTGAACATTGCCTTCTCCCATGGAGTGATGACAATTGTGCGGGCATCGGGCACGCTGATGTTTGCCACATTCGATATAGGGGCCAGCGAGCCGTAATAGTCAACTTTCACACCGTCGAGAATTTTAGGATTGGCTTTGCCGGCGCGAATGCGTGCCAGGGTCTCGTCGAGGTATTCGATGGCCATCATCATCTTCTCTTCGGCCGGGTCGATATAGGTCTTGGGGTCTGTCATGGTTGTATGTTTTTTTTAAATTAATATACAAGAGTGCCGATAGGCTCGCCGCTTACCACTTTTTCGAGGTTGCCGGGAGTGTCCATGTCGAAGACAATGATTTTCATGCCATTCTCGCGACAGAGAGTTGTGGCCGTAAGGTCCATGATGCGCAGGCCCCGGTTGTAGATTTCGTCGTAGGTAATTTTGTCGAACTTGGTGGCCGTGGGGTCCTTTTCGGGGTCGGCGGTGTAGATGCCGTCCACGCGTGTGCCTTTGAGCATCACCTGGGCGCGGGTCTCGACGGCGCGGAGTGCCGAAGCTGTATCGGTGGTGAAGAAGGGGTTGCCCGTGCCTCCGGCAATGATGGCTATGCGACCGTCTTTGAGGGTTTCGAGGGCTCGTGCGGGGCTGTAGGGCTCGCCGATGGGGAACATGTTGACGGCGGTGAGCACGCGGGCTGCATGGCCGAGGCTTTCGAGAGCCGAGCTGAGGGCCAGCGAGTTGATGACTGTGGCAAGCATGCCCATCTGGTCGCCTTTCACACGGTCGAATCCTTTGGCAGCACCGCTGAGGCCGCGGAAAATGTTGCCGCCGCCAATGACGATAGCCACTTCAACGCCGCTGTCCGACAGGGCAGCTATCTGACGTGCATACAATGCAAGATGTTCGGCATCTATGCCATAACCTTGGGCGCCCATGAGCGATTCGCCGCTGAGCTTGAGAAGAATTCGTGTATATTTCGGTGTCATGTTCTACTGTTTTTGGCAAAGTTAATACAATTGCGCTTCAAGTGCAAAAAATTGTGGACTTATTTTGTGGCCTGTTTTAATTTTGCTCCGGTGGTGCGCATAAAGAAATAGAAATATGCACCGGCGGCCAAGAGGAGGCACACCGAGAAACTGAGCACTATGCCATATAGCCCCAGTCCCAGAGGCAATGCAAAGAACCACGATGCCGGCAGTCCGATGATGAGATAGCTCACCACGGCAATCCACAGCATGGGGCCGACGTTGGCTGTGCCACGAAGGGCGTTGGCAAATGTAATCTGAGTAGCGTCGCCGAACTGGTAGAGTATCATGGGTATTATTACCGACACTGCCAGACCAACGACTTCGGCATCGGAGGTGAAGAGGCCCATGATGTGGCGTGCGCAGAAATAGAGCATAACGCACACAGCAAGCATTGTGACAAGGATAATGTGATAGCCTGCACGTGCTGTGTGACGCATGGCGGCGTTGTCGGCACGGCCGGCGGCATGGCTCACCGGTATGGCCATGGCGGCTCCTATGCTGTAGTATAGGCAGAAGCCAAGCATGCTGCTGGTTACAAACACCTGGAAGGCGGCAAGGCTCACCTCGCCGAGCCATCCGGCGATGACTGCCGAACCCGAGAAGGAGGCTGTCTCGCAGGCCATCTGTATAGCGACAGGGAAGCCTTTGGAAAAAATCTCGCGTGGTTCGCCGGCAAGGGTGCGGTCGTGGACAAAGCCGCCTATAAACTTACGACCCGCACGGCCATAGAAAAACACCAGGGCAATGACCACGGCGCCGACAATGCGCGAAAACAATGTGCTGTAGCCCGCGCCGAGGAGCCCCATCTCGGGAGCCCCGAGCTTGCCGAATATCAAGATATAGTTGCCGGCGATGTTGAGCACGTTGCATCCCAGAATTATCCATGTCGGCAAGCCTGTGCGTCCTATGCCGAAACTCCATTGGGCCAGGACATTGAAAATTGCCACAGGCAACATGCCGGCGAGTACTGTCAGAAAGTAGGGCCGGATGAGCGGTAGCAGGTGCTCGGGTTGGCCAAGCCGGTGGACGTTGAAGTAGAGCAGGAGCATGAGCAGCGACAGCACGATGGTGAATACAATGCTGACAATGAGACCCACACGCACTGTCCGTCCGATGCCCCTGTCTTCGCCACGGGCAAACATTGCGCCCACAATGGGTGTGAGGCCGTAGGTGAAGCCCAGCGATGCAAAAATGGCTATGTTGAAGATGTTGTTGACAAAAGAGGCCGAAGCGAGGGCTTGCCGCGAGTAATGGCCCACCATAATGTTGTCGGCAAAACTCACGGCAATGTTCCCCAGCTGGCCAAGGAGCAAAGGAAAGGCTAACCAGAGGATAGCCTTATATGTGGGAGCATAACGCTTCCGGAAGTCCATTTGTTAAAAACAGGTGTTTTTAGTCGCGGTTGCCGAAGATGCGCAACAGATAGAGGAACAGATTGATGAAATCGAGATAGAGCGACAGTGCGCCGATTGTTGCAAGACGGCCTATGCTTTCGCGCGGAGCGGTCATGGCCATGGCTTTTATTTGCTGGGTGTCCCATGCTGTCAGGCCGATGAAGATGGCAACGCCGGCAATCGACACAATCCAGTCGAGCGTTGAGCTGTGCAGGAAGATGTTGACCAACGAGGCAATAATCAGGCCGATCAGGCCCATGAAGAGGTATGAGCCTATCTTTGAGAGGTCGCGGTCGGTGAAATAGCCGTAGACGCTCATAGCGCCGAATGTGCCGGCGGTGATGAAAAATGTCTTGGTGATGGCTGTGGCGCTGTATACCAGGAAGATGGTGCTGAGCATCATGCCGTTGACCATGGCAAAGAGGAAGAACAAGGCAGTGGCTGCCGGGCTGCTGAGCTTGTTGATACCGGCCGAGATGCCGATCACAAGGCCGAATTCGGCGATGATAAGAACCCACATCAGCCAGCTGTGTGTGATGTAGTAGGTGACGAATTCCTGGCTCGATGAGCAGAAGAGAGCAGTGAGAGCAGTCACTACCAGAGCAAGGGTCATGCGCAGATATACGCTCTTCATGGCCGAGTTCACTTTTGCGGCCATGGCTACGGGGCTGGGTTGCTCCACGTTATAGCTGTAGTTGTAGTTGTTCATAATATAATTTTGAATTTTGAATTTTTACATTCGTTCGGGGACGTTGATTCCGAGCAGGCTCATGGCCGTGCGCACCGTCTTGGCGGTTGCATCCGACAAGGCAAGGCGCAGCGAGCGCTTGGCCGGGTCTTCCTCGCGCAGGATTGAGCAGTCGTGGTAGAACTGGTTGTACTCCTTCACAAGGTCGTAGGCATAATTGGCGATGAGGGCCGGCGAATATTCGCGGCCGGCCTGTGCCACTGTGTCGGGGAAGTCGGCAAGCCGTTGTATAAGGGTGATTTCGCGTTCGTTGGGCACCACTTGGCTGTAGTCGGCGGTATTAAAGCCTTCGTCGGCAGAGCGGCGGAGCACCGAGCGGATACGGGCGTAGGTGTACTGGATGAAAGGCCCGGTATTGCCGTTGAAATCGATTGATTCCTTGGGGTTGAAGGTCATGTTCTTACGTGGGTCGACCTTGAGGAGGAAATACTTTAGAGCGCCCATGCCGACGGTTTCGGCAATGTCGTCGATTTCTTTTTCGCTCAGTCCGTCGAGCTTGCCAAGCTGCTGCGAAACTTCGCGGGCTGTAGCAACCATTTCGGCCATAAGGTCGTCGGCATCGACAACTGTTCCTTCGCGGCTCTTCATCTTGCCTTCGGGGAGTTCTACCATGCCGTAGCTGAAGTGGACAAGGTCTTTGCCCCATTTGAAGCCGAGACGGTCGAGAAGGATGGAGAGTACCTGGAAATGGTAGTTCTGTTCGTTGCCAACCACATAGATCATTTTGTCGATTGGATAGTCGTCGAAGCGCTGCTTGGCGGTGCCTATGTCCTGGGTCATGTAGACAGAGGTGCCGTCGGAGCGCAGCAGCAGCTTGTGGTCGAGGCCCTGCGGTGTGAGGTCGGCCCACACCGAGCCGTCGTCGCGGCGGTAGAGCAGACCTTTTTCGAGGCCTTCGAGCACTTTCTTTTTACCGTCGAGATAGGTTTGCGATTCATAGTAGATTTTGTCGAAACCCACACCCATTCGTTTGTATGTTTCGTCGAATCCTGCATATACCCATCCGTTCATCTTCTGCCAGAGGGCGCGCACTTCGGGGTCGCCGGCCTCCCATGCGCGGAGCATGGAGCGGGCATCGGCCATGAGGGTGGAGGCTGCTTCGGCCTCTTCATCGCTCATGCCTTTGGCTTTGAGTTCTTTGAGTTCGGCTTTATAGTGCTTGTCGAAAGCCACATAGCAGTCGCCCACCAGGTGGTCGCCTTTGATGCCGGCTTCTTGTGGCGTTTTTCCGTCGAACCATCGCTGCCATGCGAGCATCGACTTGCAGATGTGGATGCCGCGGTCGTTGACAATGTTGGTTTTAACAACTTTATTTCCGCAAGCGGCAATGATTTTCGACAAACTGCTGCCCAGCAATATGTTTCGCAGGTGGCCCAGGTGGAGGGGCTTGTTGGTGTTGGGCGAGGAGTATTCCACCATCACCAGCGGAGCATCGCTGCCGGCTTCTTTTATGCCATAGTTGGGCCGGGCCTCGATGTCCTTTAGGATATTGTTCCAATAGGTTGGGGCAATGACAATGTTGAGAAAGCCTTTCACCACATTGAAGGCTTCGACAGCCGCTTCGGTTTCCACCAGGTACTGCCCCAGGGCATTTGCCAGAGCTTCCGGGGCAAGACGTGCGGCTTTCACCCATGGAAACACCACAATTGTGAGGTTGCCTTCAAATTCTTTTCGTGTGGCCTGTGGAACAATGGAGGCGGGGTCGACATTGAGATTGTAGAGCGATGCCAGGGCGCGTGCCGTGGCTTGTGCTATTATTTTGTCTATCATTTGGGCTTGTGTGCGTTATTCGTATTTGTCGCCAAATTTCAGTTTGGCATCATTAACCATATTCTTGATTTTCTGCTCGCGTGCCTTGGGGCAGATAAGGAGCACGCCGTCGGCATCGGCAACGATATAGTCTTCGAGGCCGTCGACGACAATAAGCTTCTCGCCGCGGATGGCAAATATGTTGCGCCGGCTGTTATAGGCCAGAACGTTGCAATTCTGGGTTACGTTAGTCTCGCTGTTCTTTGGCGACAGGTCGTAGAGCGCGCTCCAGGTGCCGAGGTCGTTCCATCCGAAGCTCACCGTTTCCACATAGACATTGTCGGCTTTCTCCATCACTGAGTAGTCGATGGATATGCTCACGCATCCGGGGTAGGCTTCAGATATAAAGGCGCGTTCGGCGGCAGGGTCGGTGTAGACGCTTGAGGGCGCAGCGGCAAAAACTGAGTCCAGGTCGGAAACATGTTTGCGCAGGGCTTCGATGATGGTGCTTGTGCGCCATAGAAAAATGCCGGAATTCCAGAAGAATTCGCCTGAGGCAATAAAGACTTTTGCAAGCTCGAGGTCGGGCTTTTCGGTGAATGTTTTCACCTTGTTCATATTTTCCGACACACGTTCTCCGATCTGTATGTAGCCGTAGCCTGTTTCGGGGCGTGTGGGCTCGATGCCGAATGTGAGCAGGGCATTGTGGCTCTCTACAAAGTCGAAGCCTTGGAGCACACTCTCCACAAACAAGTTTTCGCGAGTTATTACATGGTCGGAGGGTATGACAATCATAGAGGCTTCAGGGTCGCGGGCGGCGATGTGCCATGCCGCCCAAGCAATGCAAGGCGCGGTGTTCCGTCGTGCCGGTTCGAGCAGAATCTGGTCGCGGCTTATTTCGGGCAGCTGTTCGGCCACAAGGCCGGCATATCGCTCGTTGGTCATAATGAGGATGTTCTGCTTCGGAATTATTCCGCTGATGCGGTCGTAGCTCATCTGCAGAAGTGTGCGCCCCGTTCCTAAAAAGTCGATGAACTGTTTTGGAAGAGCAGCACGGCTATAGGGCCAGAATCGCGAGCCGATTCCGCCACACATAATCACGCAGTATCGATGGTTTTTCTGATCCATTTCACTGTTATTTTTTTTGGGTTGCGTTCTTTCTAACTTGCTAAGTTAGCAATTTTATGGCAAAGATGAAAGAGCAAGCCCGGTGTGATGTGTTAATTTTTTTTAATTCAAGGTTTATTTTTGAAGTAGTCGTTGTAAACTTTGATTCCGAAAGTGATTAGCGAGCACACTGTGGCAATGACGTTGGTAATGACCAATGGCCAGTTGTGGAGCGCAAAGCCCTGAACGACAAAGAATATGCTTCCGAGCCCCAGCATGCAGAATGTCGGCATTGCAATGCCGTCGGTCTGGCGTGTGCGTATTGTGGTTAAGGCCTGAGGCAAGTAGCCAAGAATCATGCAGATACTGGCCGAGTAGCCGATGATATTAATCCATAGTTCTGACATAGTATAGAAAGAAGATTTTTTGAGGCCTGATGGCCGTGTTTTTAAATTGCGCAACGAGGGGTCGGTGATTGCCGGCCCCGCGTTGCTAATGTTGTTTTATGTTGTTATTTATGTCTGTGCTTTTTGCATTTATCAATTTATTCTGTTTCGAGTGTGCAGATGCTTACGCGGTTCCACGATTCTTCTTCAAACATTTTGCCAATGCCTTCGCCTTCGGCGGTGATACGGCTTGCTGCAATTTTATATTTGCTGATTAGGACGTTTTTCACAGCGTCGGCACGAGCCTGGGCGAGTTTGACGTTGAATTCGTAGTTTCCTTCGGGCGAAGCGTAACCCTTGATTACAACATTCGATTTAGGATGGTTCTTCATGTAGTCGGCAATCATTTCGACATTTGGCCGCTGGTCAGCAGTGATGGCGTGCGACCCTACGCGGAAGAAGACGAAGCGAACCGAGCTGAGATTGTTTTCAACTTTGGTTATAATCTGCGGTTTGTGAGCACGGCACGAATCGAGGTCGGCGGCAAGGCTTTGGGCACGTGTTGCCCACTGTTCGGCATTGGCGCTTTCGGCAGCTACCTGGTTGCGGAGTTCGTTGATGCGGGCATTAAGAGAGTTCACCTGTGCGGCATCGTAGGGCTTCACGCAGGGGAAGCCGTCGCCAAAGCGGTAGGCCACTGTGGCAAAGAGCGAGAAGGTGGCATCGTTGATGTTGTAGCCCACGTTGCTTTGTTCGTATTCGCCATTCATATTCCACGTAAGGGCGGGTTTGAGGGCGATGGTAACATTGTCGGTGACGTTGAAGTTGAAGTTGAGGCCGAATTTTGTGGCGAAGTAGTTATAGTCCTGAGCCACGCTCTTGGGGTAGTAGTCGTGTCCCCAGCCTGCGCCGGCAAGAGCTTCGATGCTGAAAGGACGAGTGGCGCACTGATAGCCGCCAAAAAGATTGAAGAGGTCGACCGTGCCATAGAGACCGACATAGCTGTTGTCGAACGCATTGGCCGAACGAGGACCGCCCCACGATGATGTGTTTACACTGAATGCGCTTTCAATACCCACGCCAAAAGTGGGCGTCAGCTGTTTGCCTATGAAAACTCCGGCCGAGCCGCGCATTGCTCCGAAGAAGGGGTGATTGTGCATAGGTGTGACAACGCCACCTCCTGCGCCGATATAAACATTGGCGAATGTCGAGGGCTCTTCCACTGTTTGGGCACCTAGTGAAAAGCCGGATACGACAGCCAAGCCGATCGCTGTAAGTAAGTTTGTTTTCATAATTTCTGAGAATTGATTGGAGAGTAAATAAATTGTAGATGTTGAACCTTAGTTCCCGAAAGCCCTCGATAGGCACCGCCAACCGGGGTGTTTCATAATGCTAAACGTTCACAGTCCCTCTATTGTTTGTCTCTCCGCTCAGAATATGAATTTTTTTTATGCTTTGACGGCTGTAGGCTCATTCATCGGTAGAGGCTGTCATGCGTATGAGTTCCAGACGGTTGTCCGATTTTTTGAGGATGTCGAAGCGCAGATTGTCAATCATCACAGACGCACCTTCGGCCGGAATGGTGCCGGTGGTGTGGAGAATATATCCGGCGATTGTCTGGTAGCTGTCGTCCTCCGGGAGGTTGAGGTGGAAATGCTCGTTGATTTCGGCAATTTCGCAGCGTGCCGACATTTCGTAGACACCCGGTTCCACTTCTTTGGCAGTGAGGCTGTTGGTGTCGTGCTCGTCTTCTATGTCGCCGCAGATTTCTTCCATGAGGTCTTCGAGGGTGAGCATGCCGGCAGTGCCGCCAAACTCGTCGATGACAATGGCAATGGAGCGTTTTTGCTGCAGCAGGCGGCGCATCATGGTGTTGGCCATGAGATTTTCAGGTGTATAGAGCACGGGCTTGATGCGTTCCTTCCAGTCGACTGATGGGTCGAAGAGTTCGCTCACATGGATATAGCCCATAATGTTGTCTATGTCGTTTCGAAAAACGAGGATTTTCGAGCGTCCCGTTTTGACAAACAGCTCGACGAGTTCGCTGCGGGTTGCCTCGTCGATGTTTACCGCCACTATTTCGTTGCGTGGAATCATGCAGTCGCGAACGTGCGTGGACGAGAAATCGAGGGCGTTGCGGAAGATTTTAACTTCGTTTTCCACCGTCTGTTTCTGTTCTTCCAGGTCGTCCATGCTCTCTTCTATGTAGTCGTTGAGTTCGCCGATGGATATAATGTGGAGTGTCTTTGAGGAATCTTTCACACCGGCAAGATTCATGAGCATGCGCGAAAGCCACGATGTGAAAGACGAGACGGGCCACAGAATGATGTAGAACAGGAACATGGGCACAGCCATGATTTTTAACGAATTGTTGGGGTTGATGCCGAAAACTGTTTTGGGCATGAATTCGCCTGTGAGAAGGATGACAACGGTGGAAATGATGGTTTGCACAAGGAGCACTGTGCCGTCGGAGGGGAACATGCTGTGCAGCCATGGCTCTATGAGAACGGCTGCCCCCATGCCGTAGACCACAAGCATGATGTTGTTGCCCACCAGCAATGTTGAAATAAACAGCTCGCTGTCGGTGTAGAAACGGTTTATGATTTTGCCAATTAATCCTCCGCGGTTGACATCCAGCTCCACGCGTACTCGGTCGGATGTGACGAAGGCCATCTCCACGCCCGAAAAAATGGCCGAGAAGATGAGCGATATGATGGTGATATATAACCAGGCGGTCATCGTTGTTGTTCTATTTTGTCGTGCTGCGAGGCAGCTTCTTTATACATTATCAGTCCGTCGGGACGGCGTCGTTCGCGCGAGCGCACTTGTCGGCTTTTTGCCGGGGTTTGTGCGCTGTCGGTCGCAATGCTGTCGGTTTTTGTGGCTTCTTCGGCATTGTTTTTCTTGCCTCGTTCGGCCGGCAGAATAGCCGTCGGGCGGTTCACGGTGTAGTAGATCATGTTTTGGTCCGATACCATGCCGTAGCCTTCGATTATGCGGTCGGTCCGCACAATGTGGATAAACGAATCGGTGTAGATTTTGCGGCTGTTCTGGTCCCAGAACACTTGCTGTGTGAGGAAGCTGTCGGCCTGAGTGTTTACCATCACCACGTTGCCGTCGAGCTGCCACAGACGTTTGCGCGAATAGTAGATTGCCGAATCGCACACCACGGTGGCCGCAGGGTTCATCTGCAGGTCGTACTGCTCAAGCTCCATGCCCAGTGGAAATTTCCAGAAAGGCTCCTCGGCATCTTCAAACATCTGCCACAGAGGAGAGACCAGGTGGTAGCGTGTGTAGCCCGAATCGCTGATGAGCGTGCTCACATTGGTGGTGGCCATAGTGGGGGTGGTGTTGCCGTCGCCGGCATTGGGCACATAGTGCTTGCGCTCCGGCGAGCATGCAACATGCAGCGTGGCGGCCAGCAAGGCCGCCACAGCGGGAAGCATGCGCAGCTGTGCGCGTCGGCTTAGTATATTTTGCTCTGACGGAACCACATTTCGTTGAAATTGATGCCCAGTGTAATGTTGAGATAGTTCTCCTTGATGGTGCCGTTGGGAGCTCCATATCGGTGCATCCATTCGAAACCGAGATTGATGGTGGTTTTGAAAGCAGGCACGGGGAACCCGAAGCCGGCAGTGAGGCCATATTCGCGAAGACGGTTGTTCTGCAGTTTCAGATAGTCGTTGTTGTAGTATGCGCCCACGCGGTAGTTGACGCGTTCGAAGTAGCCGCCGCGCCAGTTGGGCATCCATTCGGCACCGAAGGCGTAGCGTGTTCGGTCGCAGTATTCTGCGCGGTGGTCGGGATCGTCGGCAATGAGTTTGTTCTTGGCATCCTTCCAGGGTTGGTAGGTGAAGTCAAACTCCATCATCAGTTTGCGCCCCAGGCGGTAGTTTATGCCGGCACCCCACTTTGAGGGCAGCGAGTAGTTGCCTTTGAGCTTGGTGCTTTCCGAGAATTGGGGCTCGGAATCCTGGCCGTTGTCGATGTTCACCTGTCGGTAGTTGCCAAGGAGGTCTTTGCCGGGGCTGAAGGTGAGGCCGGCGGTGAGCACGTTGGCTCCGATGGGCAGCGAGTACTGTGCACCGAAGACAAGGTGGTAGTCGCGCACCTCGATTTGTTTCTGGTAGAGCGTCACGGCAGTGCTGCTTGTCACATAGTTTTCGTGCAGCAGGGTGCCGAACAGATAGGAGATGTTGGCCCCGATGGTCAGCCCTTTGTAGATTTTACCGGCCACGCCCACATATACTTCGTTAAGGCTTCCCGAACCCTGCTGGGTGTATGTGCCGTTCTGAATTTTGTCGCCGAATGCATAGCCCACGCTCGAGTATGGCACCAGGCCCACCGAGCCGCCCATGTATTTGCCAAGAGGGAACTGCATGGTCACGTAGTCGAGGCCGCCGCCTGTTTTGTTTCCTTTCACCCAGTTGTCGGTCAGCTTTCCGTCGATGGTTTTGCGCTGGTTTTCCTCGTTCCACACTTTGGTGAATTCTATGCCCATGTCGAAGAGGAAAGTGAGGGTGTCGCGAGCGGCATACGATGCCGGGTTCATGGCGTTGATTTGCCGCCCTGAGTTCATGGCATAGCCTATGCCGCCCATGGCGCGCTGGGTGCTTGTGGCATGGTCGCGGAGCACGCCCAAGCCGTAGAGCGAGTATGGTGTCATTGTGCCGTTTTGGGCACTCGCAATATGGAGTGCCGCCACGAAGAGTGTCAAAACTGCTGTTAGCCTGCTAATTTTCATGATTTATTAAACTGAATAGTCCCTTGTGAACGAGATAAGGGTCGTGGATAAAGTCGAAAGTTAGAATATTTTCGTTTACCAGAAGCTCGGCGGAGCCACCGGTGATTACCGCCAGGGCGTCGGAGCCGGCAGCGGCGTGGTAGTAGGCCAGTTCGGCGGCAAGGCCGCGAACGGCCCCGCTGCGCATGGCTTCGGCTGTGGTGCGGCCCCACAGAGGGATGTCGCCGCCTTCGACGTTGACCGCCGGCAGGGCATCGGTAAAAGCCGCAAGGGCGCGGAGCCTAAGGTCTATGCCCGGGGCTATGTTGCCGCCCATATAGTGGCGGCCCGTCGACAGGTAGTCGAAGGTGACGGCGGTGCCTATGTCGCTCACCAGCAGAGGGCGTTTGTCGCCGGCCACTACCAGGGCTCCCAGGGCGGCGGCAAGACGGTCGGCTCCGAGGGTCTCGGGGGTGAGATAGCCCACGGTCATGTCGATGGGTGTGGAGTGGTTGAGTTCCACCACTTTGTGCGCCGTACCTTCAAAGCTTGTCTCGTCGTCGGCATGTTCGCTGGCAACGACGGTGCACCATGCTATGGCTTCGAAAAGCTCGTTCTCGCCGAGATACTTATCCTGCAAAGTGCGGGCAAGGTCGCCGGCAGCAAAACTTTCGTCGCCTTTATGTGTGGCAATAAGGCGACCCGAGGCATCCCACAGGGCTGCCTTGATGGCGGTGTTACCGCGGTCGATGGTGAGTTTAAGAGCCATTTGGCGACAAAATTACTAAAAGCTTGTCAAAAAGCGTTTGCTTGGGCCTTTTATTTAATGATATTTAAGAGTGTCGAACCGGTCCTAATGGTCTCTCCCTTCGGGAGCTTCGTGGCGCAGTTCGTAGTTGTTGCGTAGCGTCTCGAATTCGTCGGGGGCTGCTTTGAGGGCCTCGCTCAACGGGCATGGGTCGTATCCGGCCATTATTCCGGCAATGCTCACGTGCCGTGCCGGTGCGGGGGGCTGCGGTTGGCGCACTTCTGCACGAGGCATCATAAAGAATGTGCTCATGGCATCGACGGCCACTTGCGAGGCTCTGATTTTTCCTTCTATGGAATAGCCGGCTATGTGAGGTGTGGCAATGGTGGTGCGCCGCAGCAGTTCGGTGTTGATTGCCGGTTCGCCTTCCCAGCAGTCGATGATCAGCCGCCATGTCTGTCCGGCATCTTTGGCTTTGATCAGAGCCTCGGTGTCGACAATGGCCCCGCGGGCGGTGTTGATGATGATGGGGGCACGTCGAAGCTTGTTGAAGAAGGTCTCGTCGGCAAGGTGGTAGGTGGGGTAGTCGCCCTCTTTGCTTAGTGGTGTGTGGAAGGTGATGATGTCGGCCTCGCGGGCAATGGTGTCGAGGTCGCACCATTGGTCACCGCCTTCGGCGGCCTGGCGGGGCGGGTCGCAGAGCAGCACTTTCATTTCCAGCCCTTCGGCCCATCGTGCCACAATGCTGCCCACGTGCCCCACGCCGACGATGCCAATGGTGTAGGACGACAGCGGGCGGTTGATGGTGTGGAGCAGCGAGGCAAACACATGCTGTGCCACGGCGGGAGCGTTGCATCCCGGGGCGTTGACAATTGTAATGCCCCGGCGGCGGCAGTAGTCAAGGTCGATGTGGTCGGTGCCTATGGTGGCGGTGGCAATGATTTTGCACTCCGATTTGGCAAGGAGTTCTTCGTTGCATGCTGTTCGTGTGCGGATAATCATGCCGTCGGCCTCGCGCACGGCTTTGGGTGTGATTTCCTCAGGTGCCAGGTAGCGGATGGTGGCATAGTCGTCGAGAAGCCCTTTCACGAAAGGCACCTTGTTTTCAATAATCAGGCGGATATAATTGTTTGGCATATTGCAAGCGCCGCATAGGCGGCAAATATCAACAGGATGGCTATAAATGATTTTTCGGCGCGGTGGGTCGAGAAATAGTGCGTCACTTCCATTGCCGCGCAGAAATTGAGAAGAGGCACATAGCTGGTCATGTTTCCGTTGTCGATGCACAGTGCGGCTACAGTCACCATGGTGGTGATGGTGAACACGCCGTTGACAGCACGTGCGTGTGCATTATAGGCAATTGTGCGCATCACGCTCAGTATGAAGCACACTGCCGTGATGAGCACCGTAAATCCAACAGCGATAAGCATCAGGAGCATGTCGCTTTGGTGTATATGGACAAGAATGCTCGACAGGTGTGGCAATTGGAGCTCGAACGGGTTGACGAGCCCGAATCCGAAAACAATCCACCAGGGGCTTATGATGCCCAGTGTTGCCGCTGAAATGTTGCGCCAGTTAAACACGCGCATCTGCATGCACCCTATGGCCATTACAAGGAAGTAGAATACAAAGCTATACTGCGTCAGCAGAGCCGCAGAAAGGATGAAAAACACCAGGAACACAGTGCGTGCCGCACGCGGCGATCCATAGCAGCGAAGCAGAAAAAGGATGCACAGAGGCACCACCACGGCCATGAGCGAGCCGTTGGAAAACTGCGTCATCAGCCCCGGCGTGCCCATCTGCATCATGGCAAACATGCCTATGAACAGCGAGGTCATGGCGCGGAACACATTGTGGATGCGGTTGATGAGCAGCATGATGAGCACAGTGAACACCGATGCTCCTATGCCGGCGGAAAAGTCGGCTGCGGGCACGGTAAACCATTCGTTTGCCGATGTAAAGGCAAAGCCACGGTCGCCGTTGATGGGCTCGGTGTTGCCTCCTAAAAAGAAAAGAGTGGCAGCCGTAACGGCAAGCAATGCCAGCGCGAGGTTGAAACCCCGCGCATGCATCAGTTGGGTCGTATAGGAGGCTGCCGACATCAGAGCAGGTCTTTGCCTATGTCGCGGCGGAAGTACATGCCTTCGAAGGAGATTTGCAGCAAGGCATCATAGGCCTTTGCGGCAGCCGACGGTATATCATCGGCAAGAGCAACTACATCGATGACGCGTCCGCCCCAGCTCAGGAGCTTGCCCTCGGCCTCCTTGGTGCCGGCGTGGAAAACGTGTATGTCGCCTGACATTGTCCCGATCGTCATTTCCTTGCCTTTGGCATAGCTGCCGGGATAACCGCCGCTCACTGCCATCACCCCCACGGCGGTACGCGGGTCGATGGTCATGTCGCAGCCTTCGAGATTGCCCGAGGCCGCGCCGCGAAGGGCTTCGACAAAGTCCGACACGATGCGTGTCATCACGGTTTCGGTCTCGGGGTCGCCCATGCGCACGTTGTATTCAATCACGTATGGGTCGCCGTCGCAGTTTATAAGGCCCAGGAATATGAAGCCCCTATAGTCTATGCCTTCTTGGCGCAGACCGCTGAGAGTGGGTTCGATGATGCGTTCTGTCACCTTCTGCATAAAGGTTTCGTCGGCGAAAGGAACGGGCGAAACAGCTCCCATGCCGCCGGTGTTGAGGCCCGTATCGCCCTCGCCTATGCGTTTGTAGTCCTTGGCCACGGGCAGCACGCGGTAGTTGCCGCTGCCGTCGGTGAGCACAAACACCGAACATTCTATGCCTTTGAGGAATTGCTCAATGACTACGCTTGCCGATGCAGCTCCAAACTGGCCGTCGAGCATGGTGTCCAGGGCGGCTATTGCTTCGTCGAGATTGTCGATAATCAGCACGCCTTTGCCGGCGGCAAGACCGTCGGCTTTGAGCACATAGGGTGCTTTGAGGCTGTGCAGGAAGGCGCGGCCTTCGTCAACATTGGTCTTGGTAACTGTCAGGTGGCGTGCCGTGGGTATGTTGTGCCGCCCCATAAAACGTTTTGCAAAGTCTTTAGAGCCTTCGAGGGCAGCACCGTCGGCCCCGGGGCCTACAAAGAGCAGCTTGTCGCCGCGCATGGCGGCACGCTCGAGGAGCTTGTCGCGCAGACCTGCCACCAGCGGGGCTTCGCTGCCGCCAACCACCATGTCGATGGAGTGTTCGGTCACTGCTTTGTCCACGGCCTCGGCATCGCAAGGGTCGATGGGAAGATTGGTGCCGCAAGCTGTGGTGCCGCCGTTGCCGGGGGCTATGTAGAGATGGCCCAACAGGGGGCTTTGGAGCATTTTCCATGCCATGGCAGCCTCGCGGCCGCCGCTGCCAAGCAGCAGTATGTTCATTGTTCCGTCGGGATTCATTGTTCGTTATTGTTTTTGTTTTTGCGCACACGCCATGAGGGGCGGTTGAGCACTATTTCTTTATCGGCAGGTATGGAAGGCTGTCGGCCTGTCACTATAGGCCGCCGTTCGGGACGTTCTGTCGTTTCGTCGTCGTGCTCATAGCGTTCGTCACGTCTTTTCTTGAAGTCGTCCTTACGTCCCTTGAAACCGTCGCGGTCGCGCTTGCCCTTGAAGTCATCGCGGTCGCGCTTGCCCTTGAAGCCGTCGCGCTTGCCCTTGAATCCGCGATCTTCGTTGTCGTCATTGTCGCGGAAACGGCGTGGTCCGTTGTCACGGCGGTCGCGTTTGGCCTTGAAGGCATCGCGGCACTCGTCGCGGTCGCGGAAACGTCGCGGACGTTCGTCGTGGCGCACGCGAACATCGTCGTTGTCGTCACGCTCCTCTTTGATGCGTCCTCCGCTGCGGCGGAACTCGCTCTTGGTTCCGGAAAAAATCACATATTCGCGAAGCTCGCAGTCGAGGCCGCCGTTGTTGACGGATATTTTCTGCGATGGTGCAAGTCCTATTTCATGGAAATATACATCATCGTAGCCGATAATCCATGCGTGGTAGCCCACAAAAGCATGCTTGAGGGTCTGGCCTATGGAATCGTAGAGGGCGTTCATGTCGTCGGAGCCTATTCGTTTGCCATAGGGTGGATTGGTGACAAGCACGCCTGCCGGCTGTGGCACATCGTCGGCTGTCCACTTTGCCACGGAGCGGTTCTCGAACGAGATGTATCGCTCCACGCCGGCGCTGCGGGCGTTCTGACGGGCTATTTCGAGGGCAGGGCGCGAAAGGTCGGCGGCAATGATAGGCACTGTCACCTCGCGTTCGTTGCTGTCGTCGTTGTAGATTTCTTCGAGCAGCTCGGCATCGAAGTCGGGCCAGTTCTCAAAGGCGAAATGGCTGCGGTAGACACCGGGATTTATGCCGGCGGCAATCATGGCGGCCTCGATGGCGAAGGTACCCGAGCCGCACATGGGGTCGACAAAGGGTGTGTCGCCCTTCCAGCCGGAAAGAAGGATGATGCCGGCTGCAAGTACTTCGCTGATAGGGGCTTCGGTCGATGCCACACGCCAGCCCCGGCGGTGGAGCGATTCGCCCGACGAATCGAGCGACAAGGTGACGCGGCATCCCGAAATGTGGACGTTCACCATAATGTCGGCACCGTCAAGGCGCACGCTCGGGCGGCGCTCTTCGGCATCGTGGTCGCGGAACCAGTCGACAATGGCATCTTTGATGCGGTAGGTCACATACTGCGAATTGCGGAACTCTTCGCTGTTGATTACGCTGTCGATGGAAAAAGTCTTGTCGATGCTCAGCAGCTGCGACCAGTCATATTCCTTGGCTCTCGAATAGAGCGCGTCGGGGTCGGTAGCCTCGAAGCTGTAGAACGGTTTGAGAATGCGAAGTGCCGTGCGGCAGCACATATTGGCACGATAGAGCATGGCAAGGTCGCCGCGGAAGCTAACCATGCGCACGCCCCGGGCTATGTCGGTGGCTCCAAGAGCGGCAAGCTCGGAGGCAAGTATGCCTTCGAGGCCGCTGAAGGTTTTGGCCACCATATCGAATGTGGTGTTCATGTCGGTCTTTGTTTTACTTTTGCAAAATTACGAAATTGCCGCGACATACACACCCCCCGGCTACAAAATTGTCCACTATTTTGGCTTCATGCCGCTGCGGATGCCTCCTTTTCGATTATTCATCACGGATGGGCCGTACAGGCATTCCATACGAGTTACTCGATGTACCCGTATAGAGTTCTTTTAGATTGGGTTTCGAGGAAGTGACGTTTGTAACACCAAAATATAACAGCTGATAACGATTATATTGGTCTTTTAAAACAAGTGTTGCCGTGGATACAAACGAAATTTCACCAAATGCCGGCATCGTGGTCCTATAAAACTTTTCATAATCGAAACCTGTAGCGTCTCTTGTTGCAGGAACTACGGTTTTCCATTCGTTGGAGCGCAAAGCATAGTCGCGCACTCCGGTAACAGGGAAATCAGTTGACCCTCCTGTAAAAAACATAGTGCGTGCATTGCCGCTTCCGGAGACACGTGTCACGCCGCGGAAAGCATCAATCGGGGGCACCTTGAACCCCGGAGGGCATGGGTCGAACACTGTTTTCTGAACATTGGACGCATTGGTTTTCAGATATTCCTCCTTTTGTGTGGCTTTGATGATTGTATCTCCCCACTGAGGTAGAGTTGCATCACCGGTATATAGTTTACCCGGGTTCAATGCCCCCGCATCCCAGGCATTGAACATTATGTGATGAGTACTACCAACCAAATAGGGTGCTTTTTCCATAGCCCACGGCTTATGCCAATGACCGCGGAAATTAAAATCCGGATCTAAGCCCAAATCAGTCTGCAGCGGGTCGCCGCCTTCTTTTTTCCCAGAGGAAGGGTCTACATATTGCATGCGCGAATTAGTGATAAACATATACGGATGCTGAATGGTGTAACCGATTGATACACCATGAGAGTTTCCATCGTCACCCCATTTCTGGGGGGTAAGTTCCGTCAGTTTGTCGCCGATATTCTTACGGAATCTGTAATCATAACCATCCTGATTATATTGGTTGAACAATGGCTTGTTCTCCATATTAAACTCGTCTTCCTTCCATGTTGTACCATTCTTTTGATGGTATTTATACTTGGGAGTGTGACTATTGCGGATACCACCGGCCATAGGATCTTTTCTGCCCCACTGGTAGTATGTGTTGTCGCCGGCATCCGAGCCACGGTATTCCATCTGCGTAAATTCGCCGGGAATAGGAACTTCCTTCGATGTGCCTCCATATTCTGACATATCGACTACGGCCTGCAGACTGAATTTGCGCGAAGAATTATGTTTATGGCTGTCGCACCAGCCAAGATTATATTTGGCAAATTTATAGTCCCTCAACTTCTCAGTCATCGTTTTCATATTTAAATATGTCGTTGAAGTGCAGGACTGACTGTAAAAGTCGGATTTGTAAGGTGTCACCCATATATGCCAGCTCCAGATAATTACCTTTTTGCCACCTTCATCCTTGCGGACGGCAAGCACGGCATTGCCCTGAGTAAGAGTGTGTTTGCGAATGTGGAAGACCACTTTGCCGCCCTCAATCCCAACACTACTGGGGTCTATCAGATCGGGAGCATCCTGCCATAGCAGTACGGCATCGACGGCATCGGTAATCTTACCATCTGCGGGCAAGGCTTGGTTATTGTAGCCGGGGAAATATTGTAATCCCGTGCCCCCGGCAGGCATAGTCAGGTTCTTGCCGTTGCCATAGACAAGATCCAGCGAATAATCACCGGGACGGTCAACCAGATAGCAGTTTGCAGGCTCCCCTTTCTCGGTCGATAGAGAGACCGAGTTTTCCTGCTCCGTATTAATATCGATTCCTTTTTCCGTAAATTTGCTGCGCATCTCCGTGTATGCAGGTTGCGGTGCAATGGTTAGCAATCCTTTATCATCTTTTACGCAGTCCGCCCACGAATTAGTGCCGATTTTATACTGAAATTTGATTTTGTCTGCCGGAATATCTTCAACTTTTGTTGTATTTGTACTCCCGTCGGAAGTCTGGACAATCTCCGACCATGCCTTGTATGTAACGTTATACCATACGCCGGAATATGGAATAGTATCGCCCGTCAGATTAGTGTCGGTGATTCCCTTTTTGGACAATTCCACCTTTACGCTGACATTGATGCTGCTGGGAGAAATCACATAGCAGACCACCTTGCCGGCCTCCCAGGTTTGGCCGGCAAGAGAACCTCTGATTATGCGGTCAGTGTTTGTGGCGCTGTCGGTGAATTTTATTATCATTTCCGCACCTTGCTCCAATTTCTGCGGAATGAGCATGAAGGTGAGATTATCGGTGTCTGTTCCCGCTATGGGAGTGTCGGCCGGCGTGTGGACTTTGTCGGGCTTCGTTGCGTCCTTGTCGTTTACCGACGGCAAGGTAATGTCTTGTTTGATTGTGTATTCGGTTTTTGCTGTTCCTTCGGGTATAGTCCATTTGTCCGAGCCGATTACCTGTGTGCCGGTGCCATAGACCCCTTTGATGGTCACTTCCGTGATTTTACCGGCCAACATGTCGCTGCCGCATTTAATCTTCACAGCAGTGAGTGCGTGTTTGAATTGGAGATTGACAGTAGAATTTGTCGCTCCTGTTGCTGTGGTGTTCACCGTCATCAGGTCTATTTGTTCGGTGACGTCCGATGGCACGGTATATGTGATGGTTGGCGAGCCCGTTTGTGAGGCAGGGCTGATTGCCAGCGAGCCGCCGTTTTTCATTTTTATGAAATCGTCGACTGTCGGTGCGAATGCAAAAAAACGCACTTGTCCGTTCGACGGCCAGTAAAGTTCACGGCCTCCTGCGGCTGGTTTGCCTGTGCTTGTGCTGTATTGTAGGTTATAGGCATATTCTGTGGTCCAGCTGTTCTCTTCCCCCTCGTCGGGATAGCTGCCGGTGTAGCAGATGCCGCTCAGGGAGAAATTGGCATATTTGTCCTGAAAAGCCTTGAGCGTTTTCAGCGGGGTGCCTCGCGACACCACGGCGGGTTCCACGGACGGTTTTTCGGCAACCACTGTGTGGAGATAGAGCGCGGTGCTGCCGCCTGTCATAGGCCGCACCGACGTGCAGTGTGTTGTCGGCTCGTTTTCGTCAACAGTCATAGCCCCGTGCCAGGTGTCGGGCGAATCGAGCCTGAAGGCCACACTCTGACCTTCAATGTTTTGATAGCCGAAATCATCCTTGCAGGAAACCGACAACAGGAGTGCGGCGGCTGCCAGTGCGGCCAATGCTTTTGGGCTTGTGCTGTTTTTTGCGTCCATGGTTGGAAATTTGAGTGAATCAGACCTCGTTCGTTTACAACGAGGTCTGATTATTTTAGTCAGTTAAAGAGCAAATCAAAATTTGCCGTTACCGGGCTTCCACTCGTTCTCGGGGGCGTCCCAACTCTTTACATCCACGGAGAACTTAATCGGTTCGTCGAGAACAGGATCGCCAACATTCTTAGTGTCCGGGCGAGTTGTAACAACGGACAAATTCGCGCTACCAACCTTAGATCCTGAGGGTATCAGTCCGTTTATAAATTCTTCTTTAAATTCGGGAGGATATAAGCCCGCACCAGTCGTTTCGCCACAGATGTCCAGGTTATAAGTGTAATGCCTTCCTATGCCTTTAGAATTCCATTCGCTCGAGAGGGGAACGCATACAAAGCCGTATTCGGCAGCGTTATACGTTGATTCATTAACTGGGAAGAGCTGATGATAGTGGTTGGAGCCCTCTGTATAGATATCAGACATGTCTGCGTCGCCTTCATGTGTGGCACCGGTATGCTTAAGTTCCACGCGGCAAAGCAGAAGGATATATGCACCCTTATTATCGTCTTTAGATTTATCCCATGCAGTAAGGTCTTCGGGTACAAGCATCAGCGAACCCAGAATGGGAGAGCCGTCGTCTTTGGTACCCTCGGGACGCAGAAGGTCCGTGCTATTAGTCTTTTCCAGTGTAAGAATATGGTTATAGAATGAACCATAAGCAGTTTTGGCGGTACCGGTCCAGCTTAGACTGTCAGAGGACTCTTTAGTTGTGGAGTTATACTTAAGGTCTCCTAATAATTTACCTGATTTAGCGGCATTGACAACCCATGCTCCCTTTATCTTTACGATTCGATGATCATTATCGGTTTTATCCTTCTGCTTGGCAGTGATAGAAATCTGGGTCAGGGCATGCTTGAAAATGAGATTCACAGTTGTCGCGTTGGTTGAACGGGATTGTTTGGTATATGCCACGAGAAGGTCCTTCTGTACCTTACCATCTGCCCATACCGTTGCATTATCGTTAGACGTAACTTTCAAGTCAGCTTTCTTTGGCTCATAGCCTTCAATAAAGGGATTTTTGTTTTCAAAACCGAAAGAGGAGCCGCTGTAAAGCGGAGTGTCTGTATCTGGATTCCCGTCTTTCAGAGTTGTGTAGGCAAAGAACATTACCTGTTCGAATGTGCTTGGCCAGTAAACATTGCGGTCAAGCTTCCAGGTGGAGGAGGTTCCTTCTCGCTTAGCGACTTCGCCGGCAGTGCCTGAACCAATCAGGTAGTTGTCGTACAACACACCGTCGGGGTGCATGCCGCGGGCAACAACAGCAAAGTTGCCGAGGTTGTCGATTGTTGTTTCAGTGGCACGAGTAGAATGGCCGACAGACGTGCTGAAAGTCAACGCATCGCCGCGAGGATCGGGATTGACAGCGACCTCATCCTCATTGGAGCAGGCAGCAGCCATCATTGCGGCAGCTCCTGCAAAAAGCATAAGTCTGAGTTTCATTGAGATTTGATTTAATGATTAGAAATTATTTGTTATTACTGATTTAATTTTTTACATCGGAAGTACTTCTTCCTTGATTTCGCCCCATTCGTCAACACCGGGTGTCATGCCTGAACCGGGCGATTGTGGCAGCTTGATGCCGGAAAGGGTAATGTTGATAACGGGATGTCCCTCCTGCATGCTGATTTGGTCGGTGACATCGAAATCATAGTAATATTTGTAAGAAGTGTAAACTCTGAGTTTATGAGGCATGTCGGCGAAGCCGAAAAGAGTCACCGAACCTTTGAGGCAGTCGCTGCCACAATGTTCAAGGGCGAAAGGCACGGAAACTGCCACATCGGCAGCCGACTGCGTGGCCGCATTCCATGCCTCGGAAGCTCCTGTGATGATGGCGCTGGCCTCTATGTCGGGATTAAGATTTTCAACCTTGGTGATACGGACATCACATTCGATGGTTGATTCTGATGGTTTGAAAACAACCTTGTGTTTTCTTCCGGCCTCGTTCACCACGGTCAAGGGTGTGTCGTGGGTGTGGGCATACAGACGGCTTGCCTCCTTGCGTACTGCCTGGTTGTCGGCGCCGTCGGGGAGCGGTGCGTTCTGCGCACGGTTCATTGCCGACAGCACATCAACATCGTATGTCGTCAAGGCGTAGCTGAATATGTCGGTTCCTCGTTCGACATTGTATTCGGTGTTGCCGTTGTGGCAGACCATTGTGTAGGTCCCCGCCGGCACGCGCAGCACGGCATCGAAACTGCCTCGCGACGGATTGCCGTCGGCAGTTAGCTCGAAACGCAGTCCCTTCGAGCCGTCGACAGGGAAGAACCACACCACCATCGTAGAGGGGTCGGCATCCGGCGCGAGCGACCAGTCGAATACAATTTCGACAGGCACCTTGTGTGAATGGTCGTAGCAGAGGTCTCGCTGCGAACAGCCCTGGAGGCAGAACAAGAGCAATAGCAATATATTCCGGAAGCAGTGCAGGCTCTGTCGGAAACTGAAAAGATGTCCGGAGGCTATCATCGTTCACCTCCTTTCCTGTTGTTTTTCACCGATTTGCCGAGCAGCCACACCAACGATACTCCAGCCTTTGTGGGTCCGAACCATCCCAATTTGTGTGTCGACAGCCACACATCGCAATCGTCGATGGGTGTATGGCGTTTGTATGTGCCCCACAGATAACCAAACCCGACAGAGAAATCGATGTTGAAATGTGTGGATACGGGCAGGGTGTATGTGTAGGAAAGGCCTGCGGCATAGTTGTACTTGTCGGAGAGTACACCCCTGTGGCTGCGTCCTGCCTGGAAGTCGTAGCATGCCAAGGAGCCGTAAACACCGATGTGATGGCCTCCAAGAGGCGAGTCTTGCCGTGTCTTGCCGATGCGGTAGCGCACTTCGATGTCGCCGCCATATATTCGCCAGTAACGACGACGGTTCCTGTTGTTCCATCGTGCATACATCCAGTCGGCGGTCACGCTCAGCCTGTCGTTGATTCGCAGGCCCAGGCCTATGTTGGGCGTGAGGGCCGCATCGTAGAGCATGTTGGTCGACACATATAGGTTGTCGGCAAACGAGTGCCGGCGCACGGGCACAGTGGCTTCCTCCCCGAACTCCTGCTCAGTCGGGCTTGCGACCGAAACAGAATCTTTTTGAGAAGTGGCTCCGGGCCGTTTATTCTGCGATATTTCGACCTCGGAAGGCAATTCCTCTTCTTTTCCTCGGACTATGGCTATGTCTTCGGCCTTGTCGATGTAGGGATATTTTTTCCACAGAACTTGCAGTTCGGCATATCGTTGCAGCCTTGGCTTTTTGCATAACAGGTCGGGAGGCACTATGCTTGTCGACGGAGCCAAGGGCAGCTTGATGTCTGCCAAATAAGCCGCGAGAGCTTCTGCCCTTGCCTTGGCAAGCTTGGTGTTGAAAGCTTTTTTACCTTCTTGCGAATATGAGCCGATGATTTTGATATTTAAAATGTCTCTTGCGCATGTGTCGGTGAGAAACGATCGGATGGAGTCGAGACGCGAGCTGTTGCCTGAAAAATCGGGCAGTACGACCGACGAAGCATGTCGGAAAAATATTTTTTCATTGAAGAGGAGAGTATCGCTGATTATTGTGTCCGAATCGGTTTTTCCGGCGATAGCATTTATTGGCAGAATGCACATAAAAAGCCACAGAAGTGTTGATACCCTTCTGAGATTTCTTCCGTACAGATAAAAAAAAGTTGCCATCCTTTTTTTTATGAATTAAAGGTTATCTAATGGTGGCTTTCTGTGTCTTCAGAGCATTAAATACTAAAATCGCGCAAAATTAAACAATAACTAACAAAATACCCCCCCCCAGAAAGTTAAAATAAGTTAAATATCTCATTATTGCCTTTTTTTAACAAAAAAGGACTGTAAGATTACCGTGGCTTTAGATGGGCCGAGCCGATAATGCATATCGAAAAAACAGAGGGCCGGGTCTTTGACAGAATAAAATTTTGGGGCCGGCGAATCTTTTTGACATTCAG